>JACDAO010000348.1 GCA_013695405.1 Acidobacteriota bacterium
CCCGACCGACGCGTGCGCAGTCGGCCGACAAGCTGCGCGTTGCCCTGATCGGCGTCGGCGGTCGCGGCGGCGCGCAACTCAAGGGCCTTTCCGGCGAACAGATCGTCGCCCTCTGTGACGTCGACAAGGACAACCTCGCGCGGGCGGCCGCGATGTTCCCGCAGGCGCGGACGTTCCAGGACTTCCGGCGCGTCTTCGATCACGCCGGCGAGTTCGACGCCGTCGCGGTGAGCACCGCCGAGCACACGCACGCCTTCGCGACGCTGCCGGCGCTGCAACTGAAGAAGCACGTCTATTGCGAGAAGCCGCTGACCTACAACGTGCACGAGGCACGGGTCATCCGGGAAGCGGCGGCCAAGGCTGGCGTCGTGACGCAGATGGGCACGCAGATCCACGCCGGCGACAACTATCGCCGCGTGGTCGAGCACATCCAGGCTGGCGTGATCGGCAAGGTGACCGAGTGTCACGTCTGGGTGTCGCGCGCCTGGGGCTGGCACGCCAGCGAGGCCGAGGCCACCGCGGCCAAGGACATCGTGTTCGTGCAGGATCGGCCGGCGACGGCCGATCCGGTCCCGGCCAATCTGGATTGGGATCTCTGGGTCGGCCCGGCGCCGGCGCGTCCGTTCAGCAACGTCTACGTGCCCGGTCCGAAGTGGTACCGCTGGTGGGACTTCGGCAACGGCACGATGAGCGACCTCGGCAGCCACTGGATCGACCTGCCGTTCTGGGCGCTGCAGTTGAAGTGGCCGTCAGCGATCGAGGCGGCCGGCCCGCCGGTCCACGCGGAGTTGGCTCCCGCGTCGATGTCGGCGCGCTACACCTATGACGCCGACGGCGACCAGCCGGCGCTCTCGCTCACGTGGCACCAGGGCACGTCCAAGCCCGAGATCTGGACCGCGGGCGGCATCCCGAAGTGGGACAGCGGCGTGCTGTTCATCGGCGACAAGGGGATGCTGCTGGCCGACTACTCGAAGCTCGCGCTGCTGCCCGAGGAGAAGTTCGCCGGCTACACGCCGCCGCCGCAGTCGATCCCCAAGTCGCTCGGGCACCACGCCGAGTTCATCCACGCCTGCAAGACCGGCGCGCCGACGACGTGCAACTTCGCGTACTCGGGCCTGCTCACCGAGGCCAACCACCTCGGCAACGTGGCGTATCGGGCGGGCAGAAAGATCCTCTGGGATCACCAGAACATGCGCATCACCAATGCGGGCGATGCGGAGCGCTTCATCACGCGCCCGAGCTACCGCGCGGGCTGGCAACTCACGTAAGCTGCGGAACACGCGTGCGCGCTGGCGCCTCCCCACCGGCTCGCGACGCGTCACATGGCGGGGACGACGGCGAGCAACGATCACTCAAGACTTCGGTAGATGCCTGCTGGCGTCGCTGCTCGCAGCCATGCCAGCCGCGGCGTCGGCACAAGGGGTGTCGCAGTCGGCCAGGGCCGCGGAGTGCTCGCCCTGGTCAGTCCTTTGCACTTAGACGCGACGCGCGGCCGCTCCAATCATCGCAAGGTCCGCCAAAGGATGCGTCCGGGGCCCAGGTGCGTGTCAAGCTAGGACGGATTGAAATCGTGCCTGCGGCTGAGCAATCAACAGCGGCAATGCGACACGCTGGTCGCCCGTCGGCAGGCCGGATAGGCCCTCGGAGACGAATACATGTCTACGTCCTGTGTGATGGCCGCACTACTCTTGATGACTGCCACGCTGGCGGCTCAGGCACCAGCGCCGAAAACGGCGGCCGCGGGCGTCATCAGCAAGCCGGCGGCACGCCCGTTCTCGCCTGAGACGGTCAAACGGCTCACCGTGCCGGACGGCTTCCACGTCAGTCTGTTTGCCGAGAACCTGGGACGTCCACGCATGATGGCGGTGGGCGCCGATGGAACGGTGTACGTCACCCGCTGGGAAACCAACGACGTGATCGCTCTCCGTCTTGGCGACGGGAACCGCGCCGGGCCGCCGAGGGTGGTGGCGTCCGGCCTCGAGCAGGTGCATGGCATCGTGCTGCACCAACAACAAGTGTTCCTCGCGTCGCCGACTACCGTGTGGCGTAGCACGGTCGAAGCGGACGGCAGTTTCTCCACACCCCGCGGGATTGTGCAGAACCTGCCCGACGGCGGGCAGCATCGCGGGCGGAGCATTGCAGTCGGACCCGACGGGATGCTCTACATCGCCGTCGGCAGCAGCTGCAACGACTGCGCCGAGGCCAACAAGGAGCATGCGACGATGCTGCGGACGTCGCTCGATGGCGGGACACGCACGACCTTTGCACGGGGCTTACGTGACACCATCGGCTTTGGCTGGCACCCCGAGACCAAGGCCCTGTGGGGGATGGACAACGGCGCCGACTGGAAGGGCGACCGGGTGCCTCCCGAGGAACTCAACCGCATCGAACAGGACGGCGATTACGGGTGGCCCCTCTGCTACGGTCGTCGTGTGCCGGACCATGCCACCGTCGCCGAGCCGAAGGATCTCGGTCAACCCACCATGTCGAAGGAACAGTACTGTGCCGGCACCCAGCCTGCGATGCTCGAGTACGCCGCGCACAGTGCACCCATCGGCATGACGTTCTACACCGGCACAGCCTTCCCGGCGCAGTATCGCCATGACGCGTTCGTGGTGTTTCGCGGTTCGTGGAATCGCGCGGCGCCGACCGGGTACAAGGTGGCGCGCGTGCGGTTCGCCAAGGGCGTGCCAGCCGCGTTCGAAGACTTCCTGACCGGATTCCTGAGTACCGACGGGACCGCACAGTTCGGCCGGCTGGCCGGCATCGTCGTCGCACCCGATGGTTCGCTGCTGGTGTCAGACGACAGCAATGGCGTGATCTACCGCGTCGCGCATGGCGCGACGACGTCTCGTTAGTTGATATGGGTGTCGCGGCAAATCTCAGACGCGGTCCCGGAGACTGCTCGTGGCGCTCCCGGCTGCGGGCCAGGCCGAGGTTTGTCAAATGTGGCCGACCAAGTAGCACCTTGGTCATCACGCCTCCTGTGGCCCGTATGATAGCGACGCCCCTTGCGAGGACGTTGCCGGAATGTTGTCAGCCCCCAGCGCACGCGTTTACCTCTGCGGCCGCGTCACCCTCGAGTGCGGTGGCCTGATTCTCCGCGACGGCGCACTCGGCGGAGCGCAGAGCCGCTTGCTCTTGGCCTTCCTCGGAACGCGTCGCACGAGACCGGCGTCGCGTATGGAGACCATCGAAGCACTGTGGGGCTGCGCTCCTCCGCCCTCCGTCGATACGTCGCTGAACGTGATTGTCAGCAAGTTCCGCGCGGCCGTGAGAGGCGCAGGCGTCCCTCCGCCCCATGGTCTGGCCACAGAGTCAGGAACGCTTCAGTTGGCGCTGGCAGACGCGTGGTTCGACATCGAGGCCGCAAGGGCGTCGCTGGACGCGGCTGAAGGAGCGTTGCGCCTTGACGACAAGCCGGGTGCCTGGGCCGCCGCGAACGTCGCCGCGGCCATCGCACGTCAATCGTTCCTGCTCGAAGAAGACGCGGCGTGGGTCGTCCGCGAACGAGAAGCCCTGCAGCGCACCTGGCGACGCGCGTCGATCGTCTTGTCGGTCGTGAGCACGGCTGGAGGCGAGCATCAACTGGGCATTCAGCACGCCGCAGAAGCGTACGCTGCCGAGCCCTTCGACGAAGTCGCGTGTCAAACACTCATGCGCGCTCATGCGGCAGCCGGGAATCGCGCCGAAGCCCTGCGTGTCTTCGCCCGCTGCCGACGCTTCTTCCGCGACGAACTCGGCGCCGAGCCATCGGACCAGACGGCCAATACGTTCCTGGCCATCTTGCGCGCGAAGTCCTGAAGAGACCTCTCGCGGGACCCGAGGCACGACTCGCGTTGCAGCGTACATTCATGTTCGTGTCACGTAGCCCGACGCACTCACGTTGCGGTTGGGTCGAAGTGCCGGTTGGCGAACGCCCCTGCTTGGGGCACCCCTTGCCGGGCTCGACAGTCGATTCAGCCCGACATGTCAGTTGCCCCGCGCGGCAACTCCCAGAGCGCGCTTCAGGAAGGTGACCGTCTTCGCCCACGCGTCGGCTCTTGCCCGAGCGTTTTCTTCCTCTGTCCCGCCCATGTCGCGTAGTGCACGTGCGGCGGACGGTGAAAGGGAGGAGGACCGCGGCGGCCCACTGATGGCGTGCCCGGCCTTGTCGTAGTTCAGATGTTCCACCGGGAAGGCAAAGCGGTTTCGCTGCAGCCTCCGGACAACCTGGTCCGCCATGGTGCTGGACGGCCACACTTTGTCATCACCACTGGAAATCAGAAGGATTGGACCATTGATCCGTTCAACCGCAATTGCGGCGGCTTCAACCGCCGCCTCATTCTGTAAGCCGCGCACATAAAGGTCGAGGAGCGATGTAAACGGCTGCGAGGTGTCGTAGGGCACGAATGGCACCGGCTTGCCGCCGAGTGTCCAGGCGGACGTTTTGGCGAAGTCGTTAGGGTAAATGGCGGCGGAGGCGACGTGGCTGGGCACGCCAGCCACAATCGCCCTGACTTCGGGATAGGTCGCCCCAATCAGCAGGGCCGCCTCGCCTCCGCGTGAAAAGCCGGCGAAGCCCACCCGTGCGGGATCGACCGCTGGGTGCGCGCGAACCCAGTCGATCGCCGTCTTGAAATACTCGAGAGGAATCTGCTCGAGCAACGGAGGAAGACCCTCCATTCCGAAATAGGCCAGCGTCAGGACCGCGAAGCCTTCGGCTGCCAGCGGTCTGCCCCAACGGTCTGCCAGCTCGATGCCCCCGTCGGAACCACTCACCACGACGATCGCCGGGTGCTTCCCTGAGCCGCTGGGTTGGTAGAAATTGGCCACGAGACCTTGCTCGCGGATCAATGACGCCGGGGCCGCGGCCGGCTTTGGAGCCTGCTGCCGCAGGTCCGCGATGCGCTGCACGACCATCCGCCACTGCCCTGCCCGACGCTGGAAAACGTAGGTGTCGCGCCCCTGTCGGTCGGGCAGCGTCTTGCCGCCGGGCCCATCGGTCTGACCCGTGAGACTCCAGTACTGATCGGCGACCGCAACATCATCCGTGACGAACATCACTCGAATCTCGAGAGTGGTGTCCACTGCCGTCGTTGTGGTGGGGTACACGCGCTCTTCGAGGTACTTGATCGTTTCCTCGAGACCTCGGCGGCGGACGCCGAACGCGTTCTCCCAGTCGAGGTCGGCGGCTGTGTGCGCGCTCCTCCCGGGCTCTGTCAGGATCCGCTTGATAGCCGCTTCGTCCGCGGCACGTGCATTCTGAGCCTGAACAGTGTCGGCTGGAACGATCGAGGCGACGAGCAGGAAACTCACGGACACGATTCTCAAGTTGACTCCTCCGTGAGTTGACGCGCAGAACGATAATACACCGGTCGCGCTCACCGGTTGGCTGAGGAGTGCGTCTGACCAAGAGCGTGACGCTGCGGATCGACCGAGCCGCGGCGGACGACGAGTTGCGCGCGCGTTAGACCCAGCACGGATGATCACCAACGCGCTCCAGGCCATCGCTGCACTCACTCGTTGGAGGTTGGGTCTCCCCAGGACGCGAGG
>JACDAO010000375.1 GCA_013695405.1 Acidobacteriota bacterium
GGTGGCGTGAGATCCAGGGTGTGCAGGCAGTACGCGGACCCTGCCGGGAGGCCGCCCAGGGCCGCGCTCCGGGGCCGCACCTCCAGTGAACGCGAGCGCTTGCTGTCGACCTCGTCCCTCAGGTATCCGAGCAGCGCCGCCAGGTCGTCGGGTCGATCGACCAGCGGGTCGCAGTGATCCGAGAAAGGCAGCGACACCAGCCGCCGCGCCAGCCAGGTCCTGACCCGGCACAGGACCAGCCCGTTCTCGAGCGGACCAGGCCCGCTCGTGGTCACCACGACCGGCTGATAGCGGTAGGTGCGCCACAACGCCTCGAGCCAGCCGCGCGAGTGGAAGACCGACGCCCGCGGGTGTCGCGCCACGAGGTCGTCCCACCGCGGGTCCGCCAGCGGATCGATCGCGCAGACTCGAGCCGTCATGCAGCACGCCGCGATCGGTCGACCTCGTAGACCACGCGGTCGCCCTCGAGCCTTGCCCACGCGACCCGGGCGCGCGCGCTGCCCGGTCCGGTGATTCGCCACGACGCGCCGTCGCGCACCAGCCGCATCTCGCTGCGGTTCCGCCACCAGCGGTCGATCTCGCCGGGCGGCGCGATCCACACATGCCGCTCGGCGCGCAGCCCGTCGAGCAGGTGCAGCAACTCCGTGTAGACCTCCCACGCACGCGGGTCGATCAGGTAGTCGGGGTGGGCGATGAAGCTGATCAGCCCGTGCTCGGCAAGAATCAGGTCGATCTGCTCCTGCCACAGCCGCGTCGAGTAGTCGCCGAGCACGTGGAACACCGTGTAGTCCTGCGCCGCCGTGAGCGGCAGTTCGAGCACGTGGCCCGTGAAGTACGGCATCACCGTGCAGCAACCGCCCTGCTGCGGCTCGAGATGCGCCACGTTGGGCACCGACATGTCGTACGAGATGTCGAGCGCGGCCAGCCAGTCCTGGCGGCGATACATGGCGCCCGACCGAAACCCGCGGCTGCCGAACTCGCGGCCGCGGGCGTTGATCGCCGCGGCATGCCGCACGAACCGCTCGCGACGACGAAACAGGCGCCCGTTGTGACTGAGGTCGTGGACGTTGACTTCGAAGCCACGACGCCTGAGCTGCTCGACAAATCGCCGCGTCGCGCCCTTCGCCCACCACGGGGCGTCGGGCACTACCTGGAACGCCGACCTGATGCCGAACCGGTCGTCCAGGTCCATCAGCCGGCCGCTGAACTTCACGCCGGCGGCGCTTTCCACGTCGTGCGTCATCATCACGCAGCCGGGCGCGCCATCGGGCCAGAACCAGATGAACGGAAACTCGCCGCTGCGCTCGACCACGAGACCGGCGACGCGCCGCATCAGCGCCTCTACCGTGACATCCACCGGCCAGCTGGGAAACGGGATCTGCCGCCAGCCTTTCCAGTGCAGTCGCTGGAGGTACTTCCGCACCCCGACCGGCAGGGCGGGCCGGACAGCGTAGTAGACGGCATGCGTGACGCTGAAGGCCGAGACCCGGCGCACCGCGTGCTGCGCCTCGGGATAGCGCTCGTGCCGCAGGTTGCCGATCACTTCCGAGAGGTCGAACGGCAGGAGCACGGGGCCCGCACCAGGGGCCGGAAGCGTTACGTCCACGATGCCGTGATCGGTGCCCGGCGCCGCCGCCCCCACAGCCTGGCGCCCGTAACAGATGACGTCGCCGAAGCGGAAGTAGCCCTGTTCGGGCTGCAGGGGGTCCGCGGTCCGGGGCAGCGCGAGATGCTCGGAGCAGCGGAAGTATTCGACGAGGGGATGCGCCATCAGGAGAGCGGCACGACTTTTCCCCGCGCGTCGAGCGACAGGTCGGCGGCCTCGAGCATCCGGACCACGCGCAGCCCCGCAGCCCCGTCGTTGAGTGGGGTGAGGCCGCCCGTGACGCAGTCGAGGAAGTACCCGAGTTCAACCTTCAGCGCCTCGGTCTGTTCCACCCTCGGCGCCCACACGTCTCCCGAGCGATAGCTCACCAGGAGGTCGTAGACGCCCTCGGCGCTGGTGACGGTCATGCCCTTGTCGTAGACCTTGACCTTCTCGTCCACCTCGAGGTCGTTCCAGACCAGCATCTTCTCGCGGCCGCCAATCAGCGTGGTGCGCACCTTCACGGGCGACATCCAATTCACGTTGATGTGCGCCAGCACGTTGCCGGGAAAGTACACCGTGAGGAACGCGATGTCGGCGTGCTTGCCGAAGTGGGTGCCGCCGGTGGCGACGACCGCTTGCGGCTTCTCGCCGATGACGTGGTCCATGATCGCGAGGTCGTGCGGCGCGAGATCCCACACGACGCTGACGTCGTGCTGGAACAGGCCGAGGTTGATCCGCGACGAGTCGAAGTACAGGAGCGGCCCCAGGGCGCCAGTGTCGATCAGCTCGCGGATCTTCTTCACGGCCCCCGTGAAGAGAAAGGTGTGGTCCACCATGATCCGCAGGTTCTTCCGCGCCGCCAGCTCGATGAGTTCCTCGGCCTGGCTCGACGACGACGTAAACGGCTTCTCGACGAACACGTGCTTGCCGTGCTCGAGCGCCGTGCGTGCCAGTTCGTAATGCGTCCAGACCGGGGTGACGATGGCGACCGCGTCGATGTCGGGGGCGGTGAGCACCTCTGCGGGATCGGTGGTGACCGCCAGGCTCGGGTAGGTGCGACGCGCCTTCTGCAGTGCCGCCGGGTTGCGGTCGGCGAGCATGACCACCTCGCACGCCTCGAGGGCGTACAGGTTCCTGGTCACGTTCGGGCCCCAGTACCCGTAGCCGACCACTCCGACGCGAACCGGGCTCACGCGTCCCGCCTTGCGCCGTTCTCGATGCGCCGGACAAACGTCGCCGGATTCCCCACCACGATCGTGCGCGGCGCCACGTCGCGAGTGACGACGCTGCCGGCGCCGACGATCGCCTCTTCGCCGATGGTGATCCTGGGGAGGATGGTCACTCCCGAACCGATCGAGGCGCCCATCTTCACGAGCGTGGTCTCCACCTTCCAGTCCTGCTCGGTCTGCAGGCCGCCGGTGGCGGTCGTGGCACGGGGGTAGACGTCGTTGGTGAACATGACGCCGTGGCCGATGAAGACGTGATCCTCGATGGTCACGCCTTCGCAGATGAAGGTGTGGCTCGAGATCTTGCAGCGCCGACCGACGGTCACGCCCTTCTGAATCTCGACGCAGGCGCCGATCTTCGTGTCGTCGCCGATCTCGCAGCCGTACATGTTGATGAATTTCGACAGCGTGACGCCCTTGCCGAGTTTCACGTCGGGCGCAATGGCCTGGTACGGATCCATCAACAGCCGCCCCTGACCATGGCCAGCGGCGTCATCGCCAGGATCCGGACGTCGGTCCACAGCGTGCGGGTCCTCGTGTACTCCAGGTCCATGCGCACCATATCGTCGAAGGTGGTACGACTGCGGCCCCTGACCTGCCACAACCCGGTGATACCCGGCTTGGCCTCGAGGATCCGCCGGCGGTGCCACGGCTGGTACCGCTCGACCTCGAAAGGCAGCGGTGGCCGCGGGCCCACCAGCGACATGTCGCCACGCAACACGTTCAGGAACTGCGGCAGTTCGTCGAGGCTGGTCTTCCGGAGCCACCGGCCGAGTGGCGTAATTCGCGGGTCGTTCGTGAGCTTGAACACCTCGGCGCCGGTGCGCGGTTGCTGGCCGCTCGACGTGATGAACCAGGTCGCGTAGTCCTTGTGGATGCCGTGACCCGCATTCACGTGCATCGTCCGGAACTTGAGCATCGTGAACGACTCGCCCCGTCGCCCGACCCGCGCCTGCCTGAAGAGCGCCGCGCCCGGCGAGGTCCACTTCACGAACAGGACCACCACCAGCATCACCGGCGCGAAGAGCGCCATCAGCACGAGGCTTCCGAGGAGGTCGAGACCTCGCTTGGCGGCATCGCTCGCGGGGTGTTCCCGCCCCGGCGTGACGAAGGCGTCGATCAGCAGGTCCACCGGCAGCAGGCCGGCTCCGGCAGGGCCTGGCTCGATTCCCTGCGCATAGAGGCGCATCGACAGCGCGCCGAGGCCGCGAGCACCGCGACGGGTGGCGATCTGGCGGCGCAGGTGGCTCATCATCCTGAGCGCCCCCCGCCTGGACACGTCCGGGAGGATCACGCCCAGCACCGCGCCCTGTTCCAGCCAGCCCACCTCGTCGCTGTCCCGCTTCACAACCGCTGCCGAGCGCAGGATAGCGCCCCACGCACCCTCGTCGCCCGGCTGACTGCTGAGGTCCACGACGATCACCGCGAATGAACTGGCCCGCCGATCTGCCCGATTTCGCTCGCGCGCCAGCGCGTCCTTGAACAGCCTTTCTCCGAGGACGTAGGCGTCGAGGCGGGCGGCGCGGGTGTGCTCGCGGACAGGCCGCCGCGCCCGCAC
>JACDAO010000704.1 GCA_013695405.1 Acidobacteriota bacterium
ACTACCAGCACACGGCCGGCGGCGATGCGCCGATCAAGGACGACCTGTTCGAGAACGAGCAGCCCGTGAAGGTCGACGGCTACCTGACCGACCTGATCACCGACCGCTCGGTGCAGTTCATCGAAGCCAACGCGGGCAAGCCGTTCTTCCTCGATGTCTCGTACAACGCGGGGCACTGGCCCTATCAGCCGCCGGACATGCCGTCGACGGCCCGCGACAACAGTCGGCACCTGACGCCGTTCGACGATGGCACGAGCACGCGCGCGGACTACGTGGCGATGATGGAGCGCGCCGATCGACGATGGTCGCCCCTTGCTGTTCAACCTGAAGGCCGACATCGGGGAGCGCGAGAACCTGATCGGTTCCCGAACCGACGTGGCGCGACGGTTGCATTTGCTGCTTGCCGCATGGCAGGCGGACGTCGACGCCGGGCGCACGCCGCCGGTCAGGCCCTGAGGCCCCTGCCGTCCTCTGTCAGCGCGTCGTGGTGGATACGTAGTCGACGACGAAGGCGTCCACGAAGATGCCACTCGAGCGCAGTACCTGGCCGAACTTCGTGTGCTCAGGATGCGGCAGGTACGCGTCGCGGGCGGCCGCATTCTCGAACGTCAGCAGGTAGACGTGCGTGAAGCCCTGGTTCTTGCCCTCAGGGCTGTTGTTGACCCCGTCCTCGAAACCGGTGATGCCGGGAATCGTGGTCGCGAGCTTCCGGAACGCGTTAGTCACTCCCTGGATCTGGGCGGGCGTCGCCTCGGGCTTGTACTTGAAGACCACGACGTGGCGCACGCGTTGGGCGGTGCCCTGGGCCTGGATGTGCGTGACGAGCGGGCCGGCGACCGCAGTGACGAGCGCGGCAAGGCACAGCGCCGCGATGGTGAGTCTGGACATGTGATGGTCCTTCCGAAGCGAGCTGGACGAGGGTGATGGTTGGCAAGCATTGTACCGGCCGCCTCTCCGCGGCGGCCAGCAACGGCGCGGATTGCTTCGCCGAAGCCGCACGTCGATCTACCCACGGCCAGCGTAGTACGGCGCGAGCAGCGTATCCATCACACGCGTCGTCCGAGCACCCGACTCGCCTGTGCTCGGACAGGTGCCGCGTCCTTGCAGGGCGTCGACGATTGACTGGATCAGCGGCTGCTGCACGTGTGGCGGATGCGCAATCTCGAACGACTCGACGACACCGTCACGTGCGACGGTGACCGGAGCCTCCTCGAACGTGGAGAAGGTGATTCGGCCGGCGCTGCCAATGACCTCGACGCAGTCCTCGTTGCGATCGGCCGTGAAGCACCACAGCCCCGTGCCGCTCACGCCGGACTCGAACGCGAACGCGGCCGACACGATGTCCTCTGCGCCGTAGAAACCGCCCTGATTTGCGGCGCCGCCGGTGGCCGAGGCGATCGGGCCGAGGACGTAATCGAGCAGGTCCAGCGTGTGCGACGCAAGGTCTACGAACAGGCCGCCGCCGGACACGGCGGGATCGACGCGCCATGGCAAATCACCGGAGCCGATGGCATGTCGCCGGTACAGGGTGATGGTGACTGCTCTGACATCGCCGATCGCGCCCTCGTCCACCAGCGCCTTGACCCGCAGGAAGCGCGGTAGCGCGCGGCGATAGTAGGCCGTGAAGAGCGGCACGTCAGCGGCGTGACACGCCTCGATCATGTCGAGGCACTGGCGATGGTCCAGCGCCATCGGCTTCTCCACGTACACCGGCTTGCGGTATTGCGCGGCGAGCAGCACGTGATCGCGGTGCGAGTCCGGTGGGGTGCCAACATACACCGCGTTCACCTCAGGGTCGGCCACGAGCGACTCCGCGTCGGCGTACCACCGCGGCACGCCATGCCGGCGCGCGTAGTCCTCCGCAAGGTGGGCGGTGCGGCGCATCACCGCGACCAGGGCGGAGCCTTCGACCTTCGCGAACGCCGGCCCGCTCTTGACCTCGGTCACGTCGCCGCAGCCGATGATGCCCCACCGAGTCGCAGTCACGCGCCGGATTCTAGCCGCAATCGCCAGAGGACGGCCGCCCTCCCGATGTGTAGGCGCCGGACTTGTCCGGCGCGCTTGTTTTACCGTCGGGCAGGCCCGACAGCTACACCTGCAGACGCAGGGTCCGCGTCGTCAGTCCGGTCGCGTAGGCGGCAGCGCTACAATTCCGTCATGTCGACACAGCGCGCCGTGCAGGCGCAGGCCCTGGACGACTCGGCCGCGGTGGCACTGCCCGTCACCACCGGCGTGCTGCTCCATGAAGCCCTGCCATCCTTTGACCTGCTCGAGCGATCAGGTCACCTCGATGCCGCGCTGGCCGGGCGACTGAAGCGCATGGTGGGCTTCAGGAACATCGCCGTCCACGCCTACCAGCGGCTCGACCTCGCGATCGTGCGGAGCATCGTGCACCAGCGTCTGGACGACCTCGGCGCGTTTGTGCGGCTGCTCATTCGCCTGGCCAGCGAGACGAAGAACTCATGATGATGCCGCCGTTCTCAGTGCTCGCGCTGGCTGTAGTGGCCGTCGGGATGAGCCACCCGGGCCAGTCGACTGCCCCAACAACCCGACCCGAGACGACGACAGCTGCCACCGCCTCAGAGCCCGGCTTCGTGCCGCTTTTCGACGGCGCCACGTTCACCGGCTGGGACGGCGACCTGACCGGCACGTGGCGCATCAGGGGCGACGCCGTCGTCGGCGGGAGTCTCGAGGCGCGCGTACCGCGCAACGAGTTCCTGGCAACCACGCGCAATTTCCGCGACTTCGTCCTGAGGCTGCAGTTCAAATTGCTCGGCACCGACGGCCTGGTCAATGCTGGCGTGCAGGTACGCAGCCAGCGCGTGTCCGGTCACTACGAGATGGTGGGCTACCAGCTGGACCTCGGGGATCCGACCTGGTGGGGCAGCCTCTACGACGAGTCGCGACGCGACCGCGTGCTCGCGCAATCGGACATGACCGTCGTCGACCGCGTGCTCCGCCGCAGCGACTGGAACGACTACGAGATCCGCTGCGAGGGCCGCCGCATCGTCGCCTTCATCAACGGCGCGCAGACAATCGACTACACCGAACCGGATGCGTCGATCCCGCAGCGTGGACGCATCGCGCTGCAAATCCACGGCGGGGGCAAAGCGCAGGTCTGGTACCGCCAGATTCGCGTCCGTCCGTTGCCCTGAATCGCCCACACGAGGGCAATTCCCCACCCACGCGAGAGTTTGAGCGCCCGACCAGCTCAGGGCTTCCCCAGGGGCGGCTTCGGTCTGGCACTCGCCAGCGCCTCGTCGAGCAGGCCGACCAGCGCGGCGCGGTCGTAGGTGTACGCGTGCCCCTCGTTGAGCTGCACCAGTTCCTCGATCGCCTTTCGAATCGTGATCTCGCCCTCGCGCGCATCGGGCACTGTCATGTAGCGGCGTTTCGGTGTCGCCTCGAAGAGGGCCTGGGCGACGGAGGCGGCGACCTCGTCGGGCGGCTTGTACTGCGACCGGTCGCCGTCCTTCGCGTTGCCGCCGACGCGCGCGACCGCGGTGCGCATGATCTCGGAGTCGTAGTTTCCGGGTTCGACGACGCTCACCGATACGCCGAGCGGTGCCATCTGGAGGGCGAGCGCGTCGGTGTACGCCTCCACCGCGTGCTTACTCATGCTGTACACGCCGAGGGACGCGCCCGACAGGATGCCAGAGATCGACCCGATGGTGACGATGCGGCCCTTCTCGGCGATCACGAGGGGGGCAAACGCCTTGGTGATGCGCCAGGGCCCGTAGGCGTTGATGTTCATCACGTACTGCATGTCCTCTTCGGTCGTCTCCTGGAAGGTGCCCCTCACGCCGACGCCGGCGTTGTTGACGATGCCGTACAGGCCCCGCTCCGCCTTGGTGATCGTCGCCACGGCGTCGGCAATGTCGCCGGCACTGGTCACGTCGATCTTGACGGCCTGCACGTTCGGGAGCTTGCCGAGCGCCTCGAGGTCCTGCGGCTTGCGAGCGGCCGCGTACACGAAGTGCCCGTCGGCGGCCAACCGTTCGGTGATCTTCCGCCCGATACCGGTGCTGGCGCCGGTGACGAGCACGGCCTTGCGCGTTGCCCCCGCGGGCGATGGCGGCGCCTGCGCCTGGGCGACGCACGCCGCCAGCAGCCAGGCCAGCGCGACCTGCAGTATGAATCTCATCAGTGTGCCTCCAGGCCGGGATTGTATGCGGAACGAGGTGCGGGCGAGCCGCGGAGGGGAGGCCCACGAGCTAAGTGAATTTCGGGCCCGCCCCCCGGACAGCGTGCAACCACTGTCCCGGCGGCGACGACGCGCGGGTACACTGCCGCCCATGCGTGCCCTGCTGCTGCTCGCGCTCGCTCTGGTGGCCCAGGCGCCGTCCGTCTCCGTGATCCAGGACGGCGACGCCCACGGCGAC
>JACDAO010000401.1 GCA_013695405.1 Acidobacteriota bacterium
GCGAGGAGATGCACTCCCGGCCTTCGAGCCCTGCCGGGCGCACTAGCCAGGACCACCGTAGCCAGAATCGCAGCCGTCTGACGCACGAGTGGTCCATAGCGCCGGTGACAACGTGTCGATGACGCCCCCGATGGCACCAAATGCGTGGCGACCGCGTTGGTCCCCGCTGCCCACCTGACGCCGCTGGCATCCCAGTACATCGCCCGTTCGACGATCAGCTCCTGCGCGGCGGTGACCAATGCACCGAACCGCTTGCCCGCGGACACAGGCAACTCCGCTCCGACGTCCACGTCGAACCGGCTCTTCGCCTTGACGCTGAACGTGCGCTCGACGGGGGCGCCTAACTCGAAGTGAGGGTCACCTTCGCGTTCACGTCGGCCGACGGGCGTCTCGTGTTGGAGCAGGTTGCAACTATGGTGGCGTCCCCAACGGGATTCGAACCCGTGTTTCAGCCTTGAAAGGGCCGCGTCCTGGGCCTCTGGACGATGGGGACGGCAGGTGCTGCACGCATCGTCCGGGCCCCGGCTGGCGCCAGGAGTCGTGGCCGACCCTGAAGGATAGCACGGGCCGATCGCCCACTGGCAGTCCGCCGCGAGCTCACCGAACTCTCAGCGCCCGGTCAGTGGTGTCAGCGCGTCGGGTGCCATTGATGCGGACATCACAGGCCCCTTGCATTGGCTCGGCGCGAGTGGGGCGCGCGCCCCGTGCCGGCGGCTTGGGGCCGCCGCCACTGCGCAGCCGAGCGGCTACGATGGATCTCGACGCGACCGCGGCCGTGTGGGCAGGCGTTGACCGGAGTGGATCGAGTGGACGTACACGTGGTCGACGGAACCTACGAGCTGTTCCGTCATTTCTATGCGCTGCCGACCGCTCGTGACGAGCAGGGCCAGGATGTCGCCGCGGTGCGCGGCGTGGTGCACTCCGTGCTCAACATGATCACGCAGGGGGCGACCCATGTCGGCGTCGCAACCGACCACGTGATCGAGTCGTTCCGCAACGATTTGTGGCCCGGGTACAAAACCGGCGCTGGCATCGACCCAGCACTGCTCGCACAGTTCCCGCTCCTCGAAGAGGCGCTGGTGGCGGCCGGTGTGGTGGTGTGGCCGATGATTGACGTCGAAGCCGACGACGCGCTGGCCAGTGCCGCCGCCATGGCAGCACGTGACCCGCGCGTCGACCGGGTGGTGATCTGTACGCCCGACAAGGACCTTGCCCAGTGCGTCCGCGGCACCCGCGTCGTGCAACTTCACCGACGGACGCGCGTCACGATGGACGAGGACGCGGTGATCGCCCGGTTCGGGGTGCGCCCGTCGTCCATCCCCGACTACCTCGCGCTGGTCGGCGACAGCGCCGACGGCTATCCGGGGTTGCCGGGCTGGGGCGCGAAGTCGGCGGCTGCGGTGCTGTCTCGCTACGAGCACCTCGAAGGCATTCCGTCCAACTGGCGCGAGTGGCAGGTCAACGCCGTCAGTGCCGGAGCCTTGTCCCAGACCCTGGCCCGTGACTGGGACAAGGTCCAGCTGTTCCGCAGCCTGGCCACCCTGCGCGACGACGTGCCGCTGTTCGACGAGGTCGACCAGCTGCGTTGGGCTGGCGCGACTGCGGCATTCGCCCCACTCGCCGCACGGCTCGAAGCGGCCGTGACTGAGCTCACGTGAGGCCACCCGGGCGTCCCGCCGTCGCGAGACGCCCTGAGCCCGTGCCTACGACGACAGTCGGGCGAAGAGGTAGCGGCCGAGCAACTGGTGCACCCAGGTCGTCGGGTGCACCGCATCCCAGAAGAAGAACGGCGCCTCGAGCGTGAAGGTCAGCACCGCGGGGCACAGCCGTGCATCGGTGAACAGGCACAGCGACGATGGGGGCAGGCCGGCGGCGGCGGGCGCCACGGCGTCGAGCGCCGGCAGCGCCAGGATGGTGTTGGCTGGCAGCAGCGCCAGCGGCACGTTGATGTCGACCGGAATGACGGTCAACTTCGGCAGCCGCGCGGAGAGGTTCGACAGCTGGGTCGCCAGCAACTGGTTGTGCGCCAGCGTCAGGCCAGACAGCAGTGGCGCCGCGGCCGGCTGCGTCATGGTCACCAGCGGCAGCGTCCCGAGATCGCTGACGTTCAGCACCATGACCGTCTTCGCGCCGTAGCGATGCAGCGTCTCAATCGAGGCGATGATGTTGGCGACCACCGTGTCCGGCGTGGCTGGCTGCGCCGGCGGCACGGTCAGGTAGTCGTTGCTGCCGGTGACGATGGCGAACAGCGCCTTGTTGGACGGCTTGCGCCCGTGCATCGCCGTGCCGAACAGCTCGACCTGCGCGCGCAGGCCGGGCACGACGAAGCCGCCGGGTGTGCGGCTCGCGTAGCCGCTGCCCGACCCACCGAACGAGAAGTCGACCGCCTCCTTCCTGGGCATCGGGCGCAGACTCAGGGAAGGCAGACTCAAATACGGCTGGATGCCGCCCGGTGTGCGCGGCGCGTGCCCGGACAGTTGCGCCCACAGGTACTCGAAGGCGACCGGCCCGTTCGAGAAGTGCCCCGCGAAGAAGGTGCGGGTCGGGGGAATCGGCGGCGCCAACTGCAGCGCCGTGGTAGCAATCAAGTCGTTGCCGGTGTCGGCGAGGCTGTCGCCGAAGGTGTACAGGGCGTCGTACTTCGGCGCTCGCTGCGCCTCGACACGAAGCGGCAACAGGCCGGCGAACAGGGTCAGCGCAAGGACGAGCAGGCGGGCGCGAAGCTTCATTGTCCGCTGAGTATAGAGCAGATCCTCCGGCCTTCGCTGTCCGAGGTTAGGAGAGCCGCGCGGCGAACGCCTCGACGATCGTCGCAACGTTCCGGTCACACGCGAAGCCGAGCGCGAGCGCACGGTCCGTGTCGAACGCCGCCGGCCAGCTGACGACGATTTCCGCGATCGCCGGGTCGATCTCGAGCCGCACCCGCGCCCTGGCCTCGGCTCCGGCCACACGCTCCAGGCTCTCGAGCAACAGCGTCGGTGTGGCAGTCACACCCGGCAGGTTGATCGTGCGCGTTGCTCCCAGCACATCGCCGGAGACGGTGCCAGCGTGGAGCAGGTTGCCGGTGACGACCTCGGGAGCACTGATCCAGATCGGCGTCTCGACCGGTACCGGACAGACGCTGTCGACGCCACGCAACGGCTCGCGGACGATGCCGCTCACGAACGACGACACGGCCGAGTTGGGCAGGCCGGGCCGCACCGCCACCGTCGGCACGCGGCAGACCACGCCGTCGATCACGCCGCGACGGGTGTACTCGTGGACCAGCAATTCGGCGATCGCCTTCTCGGTGCCGTACGTCGACTGCGGCCGCACCGCCATGTGGTCGGGCACCACGGCGGGCAACGGCCCGCCGAACACCGCAACCGTACTGGCGAAGACGACGCGGGGCGGCGTTGCGCAGCGGCGGCAGGCGTCGAGCAGGTGGCGTGTGCCGTCGACGTTGACCTGCATCCCGAGCGCGAAGTCGACCTCGGCCTGTCCACTCAGCACCGCGGCGAGGTGGAACACGATCGACGTGTCCTCGGTGACCAC
>JACDAO010000705.1 GCA_013695405.1 Acidobacteriota bacterium
CGGCCGGCCCCACTCGCCGCCCCACTCGCCGCCCCACTCGGCGCTCCAGCGGTTCCGCCCTGCGGTCCCGGCGTCGGCGACATCGGCCGCCCGGCCGCCGCCTTCACTTCGGGCGCATCGGTCTGCGGCTGCGCCGCCGCGGGGATTGATGCCGCGGCCGCCGCGTGTGCCACGGCCCCCTCGAGCACGAGCACCAGCTGGCCGACGGCGAGTTGGTCGCCATCGTTGACCGCGACCTCCTTGACCGTTCCGGCCGCCGGCGACGGCACTTCCACCGTCGCCTTGTCGGTCTCCAGTTCGAGGATGCCCTGATCTTTGGCAACGGTGTCGCCGACCTTGACCAGCACGTGCAGGACGTCTCCGCCCTCGACGTTGTCGCCGAGCGAGGGCAGGGTCACCTCGATGCGGCCGCTGCTGGCGGGCGGCTCCCCCGCCGCTGGCGGCGCGCCGTCAGGCGCCTTGTCCTGCGCGGTGTCCTGCGCGTTGTCCTGCGCGTCATCCTGCGCGTCGACGGCCTCGGCCGAGGCCGTGGCCACCGACACGGGGGCTTCGACTGGCGTCTCCGCGGCCGGCGCGGCGCCGTCGCCCGCCACCGTGAACACCACCTGCCCGACCTCGATGCGGTCGCCGTCCTTGACCTTCACCTCGGCCACGGTCCCCTCGATCGACGACGGCACTTCGACGGTCGCCTTGTCGGTCTCGAGTTCCATCACCGCCTGGTCCCTGGTGACGGTGTCACCCGGTTTGACCAGCATACGGAGCACATCCCCCGCCTTGACGTTGTCGCCCAGCGAAGGCAGCGTGAATTGGTTCGCCATGGAGGTTTCAGTAATGCCTGATGCCTGATGCCCGATTGCCTGATGCTTATGCCGTGGCGGGATTGGCCTTCTCGGGGTTGATGCCGAGGTCCTTGAAGGCGGTCTGGGCGACCTGGAGATCGATCTGTTTCTCGCGCGCCAGCAGCGACAGCGTCGCCGCCGCGACGTGGCGGGCGTCGACCTCGAAGTGATCGCGCAGGCCCTCGCGGCTGTCGCTGCGGCCGAAGCCGTCGGTGCCGAGCGCGGTCATCGGCTGCTCGACGTGATGGTCGATGCCGTTGGGCAGCAGCTTGACGTAGTCGGAGGCCGCCACCACCACGCCGGGCGCTTCCTTCAGGCTCTGCGCCACCCACGAGGTTCGCGGCGCCTCGCCCGGGTGCAGCATGTTCCAGCGGTCCACGGTCTGGCAGTCGCGCTGCAATTCCACGTAGCTGGTCACGCTCCACACGTCGGCGGCGACGCCGTACTTCTCGAGCAGGGGCACGGCGCCGAGCACCTCGGGCAGGATCGCACCGCTGCCGAGCAGTTGGGCCCGGGCCTTGGGCTTCTTCAGGGCCGACGCCTGGAAGCGGTACAGCCCCTTGAGGATGCCCTCCTCACAGCCCTCCGGCATCGGCGGCATCGCGTAGTTGCCGTTCATCAGCGTCAGGTAGTAGAAGACGCTCTGCTGGTCGCGATACATGCGGCGCAGGCCTTCTTTGACGATCACCGCGATCTCGAAGGCGAACGCCGGGTCGTAGGAGAGGCAGTTGGGCACCGACGAGGCAATCAGGTGGCTGTGCCCGTCCTGGTGCTGCAGACCCTCGCCGTTCAGGGTGGTGCGCCCGGCGGTGCCGCCGAGCAGGAAGCCCCGCGCGCGCATGTCGGCGGCCGCCCAGATCAGGTCGCCGACCCGCTGGAACCCGAACATCGAGTAGTAGATGTAAAACGGGATGGTGTTGATGCCGTGGGTCGCGTACGCGGTCCCTGCCGCGATGAACGACGACATCGACCCGGCCTCGGTGATGCCCTCCTCGAGGATCTGCCCGTCCTTGGCTTCCTTGTAGTACAGCAGCTGGTCGCTGTCGATCGGGTCGTAGAGCTGCCCGGTCGCCGAGTAGATGCCGACCTGCCGGAACAGCGCCTCCATCCCGAAGGTGCGCGCCTCGTCTGGGACGATCGGCACCACCAACGGGCCGAATTCCTTGTTGCGCAGCAGCTTGGTCAGCATCCGCACGAAGGCCATCGTGGTCGAGATGCTGCGGCCGTCCGAACCGCCGAGGAATTCGGCGAACGCCTCGTCGAGGTCGCCGAGCGACAACGCCGGCGCCTCGGTGCGCCGCTGCGGCAGGTAGCCCCCGAGCTGGTCTCGCTTCTGCTTCATGTACACCAGCTCGGCGCTGTCCTCAGCCGGCCGGTAGAACGGCATCTTGACGACGTCGTCGTTGCTGAGCGGGATGTTGAAGCGGGTCCTGAAGCTGAGCACTTCCTCTTCGTTGAGTTTCTTCTGCTGGTGGGTCGGGTTCCGGCCCTCACCTGACTCGCCCAGACCGTAGCCCTTGATGGTGCGCGCCAGCACCACTGTCGGCCGACCGGTGGTCTCGGTGGCGGCCTTGTAGGCGGCGTAGACCTTCTCGGGATCGTGCCCGCCGAGCCGCAGCTTCTTGAGCTGGTCGTCCGAGAGGTGCTTCACCAGATCGAGCAGCTCGGGGTATTTGCCGAAGAACTGCTTGCGCATGTATGCGCCGTCGGAGACCGACAGGCGCTGGTACTCGCCGTCGACGATCTCGGCCATGCGGCGGGCCAGCAGACCGGTGCGATCGCGGGTCAGCAGGTCGTCCCACTCGGTGCCCCACAGCACCTTGATCACGTTCCAGCCGGCGCCGCGGAACGCGCCCTCCAGCTCGGTGATGATCGATCCGTTGCCGCGCACCGGACCGTCGAGCCGCTGCAGGTTGCAGTTGATGACGAAGATCAGGTTGTCGAGCTTCTCGCGCGACGCCAGCGTGATCGCGCCGAGTGATTCCGGCTCGTCGGTCTCACCGTCGCCGATGAAGGCCCAGACCTTGTTGTTGGTGGTCTTCTTCAGGCCGCGGCTTTCGAGGTAGCGCCAGAAGCGCGCCTGGTAGATCGCCATGATCGGACCAAGGCCCATCGACACCGTTGGCACCTGCCAGAATTCCGGCATCAGCCAGGGGTGCGGGTACGACGACAGGCCACCGCCCTCGGCCAGTTCGCGACGGAAGTGATCGAGGTGCTCCTGAGTCAGCCGGCCTTCGAGGAATGCCCGTGCGTAGATGCCCGGCGAGGCGTGCCCCTGGAAGAACACCAGGTCGCCGCCGTCGGGGTGATCCGGACCGTGGAAGAAGTGATTGAAGCCGACCTCGTACAGCGTCGCCGACGAGGCGAAGGTCGAGATGTGCCCGCCGATGCCGTCCGAGTTCTTGTTGGCGCGCATCACCATCGCCATCGCGTTCCAGCGCACCAGGCTCTTGATGCGGCGCTCGATCTCGCGACTGCCGGGAAACGGCGTCTGCTGATCCGACCCGATGGTGTTGATGTACGGCGTGTTGGGCGTGAAGGCGAGCGGCACGCCGTTGCGGCGCGCGTGCAGTTCGAGATCGTGCAGCAACTGCCCGACCCGGTCGGCGCCGCCGTGCTGGATCACCCAGTCGAGCGAGTCGAGCCACTCCTGCGTTTCAATCGCGGTGACGTCCTGAACGTCCTGGGGGCCGTTGGTCATGGGAAGTCTGAATCCTCTGCGCCAGGCGGTCTGCTCGGCAGGCCCCGCAGCGGGACCTTCCGGAGTAAGA
>JACDAO010000409.1 GCA_013695405.1 Acidobacteriota bacterium
GCTTCCTCAGGTCACCGCGGTGGCCCAGGACGGCCCCCGGTGGTCGGTCCAGGGCACCGGCGTCGACCTGCTCGACGCGGTCATCACCTGTCTGGCGGCGCACCGGATCCCGGTCTTGGACCTCCGCTCGGATTCGGCAACGCTCGAGGACGTGTTCCTGCGGTTGACCGGCCACTCGATTCGATCCTGAGGTGCGCACCATGCTGCGGGGCTTGTGGAAGCTGACCTGGCTCGAGACCAAGATCTTCGTCCGCGAGCCGCTCGGCGTGGTCGGCACGGTCGGCGTGCCGATCGTGCTGTTCCTGCTGCTTGGGCGGATCGGCGGACGAGGCGCGCCGCGCCTGCTCACCGACGACCTGCCGATTCTGGTCGCGGTGATGATCGCGATGAGTGCCATCATCTCGCTGGTCTCGATCATCGCGATCTATCGCGAGGGCGGCATCCTCAAGCGGCTCCGCGCCACGCCGCTGCAGCCGACCACCATTCTGCTGGCGCACGTGCTGGTCAAGCTCGGATTCACGGCGCTGTCCCTGGTGGTGCTGGTGCTGCTCGGGATGCGTTCGGTGTCGCCAGGGCAGGCTGCAGCCCCGTTCGCATTCGGGCTCGCGCTGCTGTTTGTGACCTTCACCCTGCTGTCGATCGGCTTCGTCCTCGCCAGCATCGTCCCGACCGCACGCTTCGCGCAGCCGCTGGCGACGTCGGTGATCTACACGATGCTCGCGTTCTCGGGGTTGTTCGTCGCGATCGAGCGGATGCCAGGTCCGGTGCGGGTGGTTGCTCGCGCGTTGCCGCTCCCCTACGCGGTGTCGCTGCTGCGCGGCACCTGGCGCGGCGAGGGCTGGATCGCACACAGCGGCGACGTCGCGGCGCTGCTGCTGGTGTGCGCGACCTGCACGCTGCTGTCGGCGCGGCTGTTCCGCTGGGAATGATCAGCGGGCGCGGTCCAGCGCCTCGACCTTGCGCAGCCGACGTACGAACCGTTCTTCGCCGGCGAAGCGGGCGCCGATGAAGGCCCGCACCAGCTCGCGGGCCAGTTCGACGCCGATGACGCGGGCGCCGAGCACCAGCACGTTCATGTCGTCGTGCTCCACGCCCTGGTGCGCCGAGTACGTGTCGTGGCACAGGCCGGCGCGCACGCCTCGCACCTTGTTGGCGGCGACCGAGGCGCCGACGCCGCTGCCGCAGATCAGCACGCCGCGGTCGGCGCGGCCCTCGACCAGCACCTGTGCGAGCGTGACGGCGACGTCCGGATAGTCGACCGGCGTGATGTCGTACGTGCCGGCGTCGATCACCGCGACCGGCGACTGGCCCAGCGTCTCGCGCAAGGTCTCCTTGAGAGCGAAACCGGCGTGATCGGCGGCGATCACCACCCGCAGACGCGGCTCGTCGCTGGTCGGATCCTGGCCGGCCCGAACTGCTGGTGTGTCGCTCATGCGTGCAGGTTGCCGGTCACCGCCCGCCCGCTCGGCGTTCGCGGATCCAGATGTTGCGGAAGCTGATCGGCTCGCTCGGGTCGCCGTGCGACTGCAGCTTGATCGGGGTGGCACCGTGCGCCTTGTACGAGGGCGCGCCGATGTAGAGCGTCTCGCCCTTGAGCACGAACTCATCCTGGATCAGGACGCCGTTGTGCAGCGCGGTGATCTTGGCCGGTGACTTGACCGAGCCATCCGGGTTGAAGGTCGGCGCCGTCCAGATCACGTCGTAGGTGTTCCACTCGCCCGGCTTGCGCATGGCGTTGACCAGCGGAATGCCCTGCTTGTAGATGCTGCCGGCCTGACCGTTCGAGTAGGTGCGGTTGTTGTACGAGTCGAGGATTTGCAACTCGTAGCCCCCGTCGCTGCCGCCGGTCGAGGCCAGGAACACCCCGCTGTTGCCGCGGCCCTGGTCCTTGCCGGTGATGGTGGCCGGAATGCGCCACTCGAGGTGCAACTGGTAATCGGTGAAGCTTCGCTTGGTCTGGATGTTGCCGGTCGGCTTGTTGACGGTCATCACGCCGTCGGCCACCGTCCAGGCGGCGGGTCCCTTGTCCTTGACCGAGACCCACTCGTCGAGGGTGGTGCCGTTGAACAGCACCACCGCGTCGGAAGGGGGCTCGCGGTCGGTGGCGCCGGGCGTCACCACCCGCGGCACCGGATCCCACGCCTCGGTGTCGGCCGGCTTGGGCTTGGCGGCGGCCGACGGTCCCGGCTGGTGCGCCACCAGCGACGAGACGAACAGCGAACCCAGCAGGCACGCCGCGCTTCCAAGGTGTCGGTACGTCATGGGCGTTGCCGCGCACTATAGCAAAGTGCGTGGCGGGCCGGCGCGTGGCCGGCGGTCACCACGATGGCGGCCAGCGGCAGGTGGAAGAGCACTCCCACGCACACGGCCGCGGCTGCACGGCGCCGGATTCATGCGACAGTGGCGCGTGAGCGGCCGGCGATGATTGCGTGGGAGACACTCGGCGAGGCGCGGACCCCGGACGGCACGGCGATGACGCTGCGCCGACGAGGTCACGAGTTCCTGATCCTCGCTGACGGACGCAGCCTGATGCCCAGTACGATCACCGGCTCCGAGCAGGCGCTGGCGTCAATCGGCTGCCGCCACCTGGCCGCGGCGGCGGCGCCGGTGGTGCTGATCGGCGGGCTGGGGATGGGCTTCACGGTGCGCGCGGCCCTGGACGCAGTGGCCCCCGACGCGCGGATCGTCGTCGCCGAACTGGTCCCCGAGGTCGTGCAATGGAACGAGGGACCGCTCGGTCCGCTGGCTGGGCACCCGCTGCGCGACCCGCGGGTGACGGTCGAGATCGGCGACGCGCTGGCTGTGGTGCGCGGTCATCCGGCCTCGTTCGACGCCATCCTGCTCGACGTCGACAACGGACCGGCCGAGTTCTCGGCCGCGGGCAACGACGCCCTGTACAGCCGCGCCGGCCTGCACTCGATCAGGATGGCCCTGGCACCTGGCGGGGTGCTCGCGGTGTGGGCGGCGAGCGAGGACCGACGCTTCGTCCAGCGGCTCCGGTCGCTCGGCTTCGCGGTCGAACTGGTGCGCGCCCGGGGGCACGGCGCCCGCGGGGCCCGTCACCTGATCTACCTGGCGGTGCCGCGGTCGGCGCCAGCGCCATAATGGGGCTTGGCTCCCCTACCGCTGCTCAGCTTCTTCACCGGTCAATCCGACACCCGGAAGATCGTCGCGTCGGTCGTTCCGCGCCGGACGTTTGACGACGTCATCCTGCCGCCGGCAACCCGGCGGGCCCTGGACCAGGCGCTCAGCCAACTCACTCGTCACGACCTGATCCTGCGCCGCTGGGGTCTCGGCGAGCGCCATCCGACCGGCCTCGGCCTGACGTTCAACTTCGCGGGCCCGTCGGGCACCGGCAAGACGATCTGCGCCGAGGCGATGGCCCACGCGATCGGCCGCCGCCTGCTGCTGGTGCGCTACGCCGAACTCGAGTCGATGTGGATGGGCGAGACCCCCAAGAACGTCGCCGCGGTGTTTCGTCGGGCGCACGAGGAGGGCGCGGTGCTGTTCTTCGACGAAGCCGACGCGATTGCCTCGCGCCGGTCGACGCTGCAGGAACCAGGGGCGCAGCGCGAGTCCAATGCCGTGGTCAACGTGCTGTTGCAGGAACTGGAGGCATTCGGCGGCGTGGTCATCTTCGCCACCAACCTGGCGTCGAACTTCGATCCGGCATTCGAGCGCCGGATCCGCACCCACGTCCTGTTCGAGATGCCCGGCGCCGAGCAACGCGAGCAGATCTGGCGCGTGCAGGTGCACCCGACGCTCACGCCGCTCGATCCCGACGTCGACTTCGCCGCCCTCGCCGAGCGCTATCCAGTCAGTGGCGGCAGCATTCGCAATGCCGTGCTCAAGGCCGCGCTGGCGGCGGCCGCCGAGCCTGGCGCCGACGACCACAAGCGGATCGCGCAGCGTCATTTCGAACAGGGCATCCGCGACGTGGTTGCCGCGTCCCAGGTGATGCAGCAGTCGCTGCTGTCGCCGCGTCCCGATCAAGCCGCGCGGGCCACCGACACAGGCGCACCCGCCGCAGTGCTGGACGCGGTGCAGCACCTGGGGGCGCAGGTGCAGCGGCACGCGACCCTCGCGGTCGGAGTGTCAGCCTTCGCACTGCTGCTGGCGGTGATCGCCGTGGTCCTGGCCGCGGTCCGGTAATCTTTCGTGCCCCGGTCGAGCGGGACCGACACTGGCGCGCTCACGGGGCGCGTCATGTGTCAGTACAGCAGTCGAGCCTTGATCGTGCCGTCGATGCCGGCCAGGTCGCGACGCAGGCTGACCGTGTCGGCCGCGGACTCGCCGTCGACGTCGATCACCACGTAGCCGATACGCGGACGGGTCTGCAGGTACTGCGCGGCGACGTTGACGCGACGCTCCGAGAAGACCTCGTTGACGCGCGTCAGCATGCCCGGCCGGTTGTGATGGATGTGCAGCAGCCGGTGCTTGCCCGGGTGACCGGGCAACGCCACTTCTGGGAAGTTGACCGCCGACAGCGTCGAGCCGTTGTTGCTGTAGGTCAGCAGCTTCTCGGCGACCTCGAGCCCGATGGCCTCCTGGGCCTCGGCGGTGCTGCCGCCGATATGCGGCGTCAGCAGGACGTTGTCGAACTCGCGCAACGACGAGACGAATTCCTGACTGTTGGACTCGGGCTCCTCGGGGAACACGTCGATGGCGGCGCCAGCCAGATGCCCGGCGCGCAACACCGCTGCCAGTGCCTCCAGGTCGACCACCGTGCCGCGCGAGGCGTTGATCAGGTGCGAGCCCGGCTTCATCAGGCGGAGCTGATCGGCGCCGATCAGGCCCTGCGTCTGCGGCGTCTCCGGGACGTGCAACGTGACCACGTCAGCCTGGCCCAGCACGCCGTCGAGTGACCGCACCGGTTGCGCGTTGCCGAGGGCCAGTTTCGCCACCACGTCGTAGTAGACGACCCGCATCCCGACCGATTCGGCGAGCACGCCGACCTGCGTGCCGATGTGCCCGTAGCCGACGATGCCGAGGGTCTTGCCGCGCACCTCGTGGGCGCCGGCTGGCGACTTGTCCCAGCCGCCGCGATGGGCCTGGGCGTTGCGGCGCGGCACGTCGCGCAGCAGGATGATCACTTCGGCGAGCACCAGTTCGGCAACGCTGCGCGTGTTGGAGAACGGCGCGTTGAACACCGGAATCCCCATGGTCTCGGCCGCGGCGAGATCGATCTGGTTGGTGCCGATGCAGAACGCGCCGATCGCCATCAGCCGGGGCGCCGCCTGGAGTGCCGCCGCGGTCAGCTGGGTCCTCGACCTGATGCCGAGCACGTGCGCATCGGCGATTGCCTCCTGCAGCGCCTGCCCGTCGAGCGCCCGCTCGTGCGGGTGGACGTTGGTGTAGCCGTCGGCGCGCAGGGCCTCGATGGCGCTGCGATGCACCGACTCGAGCAGAACAACCTTGATCAGCGACTTGTCGAACGAGACCAGCGAGGAGGCCGATGCCACGGACATGGCTAGGCCGCCAGGCGGCGACGCGCGATCACCGCGCCCACGCCGATCAGCCCGAGCACCACGGTCAGCGGTTCCGGCACGACATCCTCTTCGGCGGCGACGGCGCCGTTGGAGGCGCGACCCGGCGCGTAGGGTGGCGCCGGCACCACCAGGCCCGGCACCGCCGATGCGACCACGGCGCTGAGGGTGCCGTTGTCGGACAGGCTGTCGCCGAACACGTACAGCGCGCTGAAGGACGCGGCCGACGCGATCGAGGGAGTGGACAGCAGGAGGATCGCAAGACCAACGGTTCTGAGGCGCATCAGCACACCCGGACAGTCATTCGAGTAAACATCCCACGGCCCGCGACCACCGCGTCATGCCATGGCCAGCAACTGCACCGACGGATTCTCACGCTCGCAGTATTGCAGATCCCACTCGGACGGAAACAGCAGCACGCGGCGGCCGCGCCGATCGGTGGTCGAGAGCACGCTGTTGGGCAGGGTCAGCCGTGCATCGGCGTCCCCCTGTACCCACCGGGCCGCGACGTAGGAGAGCTTGTCGACCCGGCAGGCGACGCCGTACTCGTCACGCAGCCGCGCTTCGACGATGTCGAACTGCAGTGCGCCGACCACCCCGAGGATTGGATAGCGGGCGCCGTGCGACGGGAAGACCACCTGCATCAGGCCCTCCTCCTCGAGCTGCCGCACACCTTCGTCGAACTGCTTGAAGCGTACGTCCTGCAGCCGCAGCGCGCCGAAGTGCTCGGCCGGGAAGTTGGGGATCGGCGGGTATCTGACGGGGGTCCCGGCGTACAGGGTGTCGCCGATGCCGAAGCGTCCCGGGTTGACCAGGCCGACCACGTCGCCCGGGTAGGCGGCTTCGACCGTCTCGCGATCCCGTCCGAAGAAGCGGTGCGGACGCGACAGCCGCACCGGCTGCTGCAGGCGGGTGTTGGTCACCTGCATGTCCTTGGTCATCACGCCCGAGCAGACCCGTACGAACGCCACCCGATCGCGGTGGCGCGGGTTCATGTTCGCCTGGATCTTGAAGACAAAGCCGCTGAAGTCGCTCCGGGTCGGCTCGATCACCGTGCCGTCGTCGCTCTCGCGCGGCTGCGGCGGCGGTGCATGATCGGCGAGCGCCTGCAGGAACGACTCGAGCCCGAAGTTGGCCAGCGCGCTGCCGAAGAACACCGGCGTCTGCCGGGCCTCGCGATACGCCTCACGGTCGAAGGCGGTGCCGGCCGCCTGCAGCAGGTGGACGCCGTCCAGCAGTTCGCGGCGGGCGTCGACGCCAATCAGGTCGGCCAGCGCCGGATCCTCCGCGCCGGTGACCACCACCGGCGCACGCCGCGCACCGCCGGGACGACGCTCGTAGAACAGCACTTCCTGCGTCCGCAGGTCGTAGACGCCCTTGAAGCGATCGCCGGTGCCGATCGGCCAGTTCATCGGCGCCGCCGAGACCCCGAGCACCCGCTCGATCTCGTCGAGCAGGTCGAGCGGATCGCGACCTGGCAGATCGAGCTTGTTCACGAACGTCAGCATCGGCAGGTGTCGGCGCCGGGCGACCTCGAACAGCTTGCGGGTCTGGGCCTCGATGCCCTTGGCCGCGTCGATCACCATCACCACGCTGTCGACGGCGAGCAGGGTGCGGTAGGTGTCCTCGCTGAAGTCCTTGTGGCCAGGCGTGTCGAGCAGGGTGACGTGCCGGCCATGCAGTTCGAACTCCAGGGCCGCCGAGGTGATCGAGATGCCGCGCTCGCGCTCGATGTCCATCCAGTCGGAGACGACGTGGCGCTGACTGGCGCGACCCTTGACCGCGCCGGCCAGTTCGATGGCGCCGGCGTACAGCAGCGTCTTCTCGGTCAGCGTCGTCTTGCCGGCGTCGGGGTGCGAGATGATCGCGAAGGTGCGTCGTCGATCCACTTCGCGCCGCAGCGTGTCGGTGGTGGCGGTGGCCGGGACAGACATCTCCCCATTGTCCCCCGGACCGGGTGCGGTCAGGTACCCCGTGGGTGGCGGGACCGCACCGGACGCCGGTCGGGACGCAGCGACGGGTACCCACGGGAAGGCGATGTCTTACGCGAGGTATGACACGCATATCGGGCGAGGCCGCCGCTGTCATCGACGAAAATGAAGCCGGTCGCACCTGCTCCACCCCACAGCGCGGCCCATTGCAACCCGAGGAGGTTCGCCGATGCGTCGTGCACGCCTGGTCTGTCTTGGTGGTTTCGTGGCCCTGATGTCGGGCGCCGTCGCCCTGCAGGCCCAGCAAGCGACACCGGCGCCGGTCCCCGCCACCGCCGGATTCGCCAGCACGCCAACGGCCGCCCAGGCGGCGCCGGTCGACCCGCGCGTCGCCCGGATC
>JACDAO010000426.1 GCA_013695405.1 Acidobacteriota bacterium
GCCGACCAGCACGTACTGGATGCGCGTTGCGCCGAAGATGCCGGCGTAGATCGATCCGAACGCGGACAGCAGGGCGGCGCCGAACCAGAGATGGCGGGACATGCGGGCTCAGGGTTCAAGGCTCACGGCTCACGGCATGAGGCATCAGCCATCGGGTCGGGCATCAGGCATCCGCAGGCATCAGGCTGTCGAGATGGTTGGCGAGCCAGGCGTGGGTGGCCTGGGCGGCGAGACCGCGATGACTGACCTCGGCCTTCTCGTCCTGCGTCAGCTCGGCAAAGGTGCGCCCGGTCGAGGGGTGGAGCAGCATCGGGTCGTAGCCGAAGCCGTGGCTGCCGCGGGGTTCCGGGGCGACGTCGCCGACCACGCGCCCCTCCGAGACGTGGACCACCTCGCCGTCGGGGCGCGCCACCGCCATCACCGACACGAACGCGGCGCGCGAACGGCGGCTGCCGAGCGCGTCGAGTTCGCCGTAGACCCAGGCCATCCGCGCGGCATCGCTGTCGCCAGGGACGCGCGCGGAATGCACGCCGGGCCGGCCCCCCAGCGCCTCTACCTCGAACCCCGAGTCCTCGGCCAGGCACGGCAGCCCCGACGCCAGCGCGTAGGCCGACGCCTTGAGCCGCGCGTTGACCTCGCAGGTCGCGCCGGTTTCGTCGGGTGGCGGCACCGGCGACGGCAGGTCGGCCAGCGACACCAGCGTCAGCGGCAGATCGGCGAACAGCGCAACCAACTCGCGCATCTTGGCGGCGTTGCTCGTGGCCACCAGCAGCCGTCGGCCTGCCGCGTTCGACGTTCGGCGTTCTGCGTTCTCCGAATTCATCCCTTGCCCGGCGGCTTGACCTTGAGAAAGGTGCCGACCAGCGCCGCCTGCTGCGCGATCAGCTGATCGATGCCGAGGCCACCGAGGTCGAGCAGACGATCGAGCGTCGCGCGTGGGAACGGCTCCTTCTCGGCCGTGCCCTGCACCTCGATGAAGCGGCCGTCGCCGGTGCGGATGACGTTCATGTCGACATCGGCGCTGGAGTCCTCGTCATAGGCCAGATCGAGCATCGGCACGCCAGCGACCACGCCGACGCTGGTGGCGGCGAGGTAGTCGCGCACCGGCACTTCCTTGATCTGGTGGGCCTCGACCATGTGCTGCATCGCCAATACCATCGCCACGAAGCCGCCGGTGATCGCCGCAGTGCGCGTGCCGCCATCGGCCTGGATCACGTCGCAGTCGATCCAGATGGTCCGCTCGCCGAGGCGACTCATCTCGACCACCGCCCGCAGTGACCGGCCGATCAGGCGCTGGATCTCCTGCGTCCGGCCGCCGACCTTACCCGAGGTCGACTCACGCTGGACGCGGGTGGTGGTGGCGCGTGGCAGCATCGAGTACTCGGCGGTGACCCAGCCCTTGCCGGAGTTGCGCATGAACGGCGGCACCCGATCCTCCACGCTGGCGGTGCAGATGACGCGGGTGCGCCCGGTCTCGATCAGGCACGAGCCCTCGGCGTGCAGCATGACGTGCGGGGTGATCGTGCAGGGGCGGGGGGCATCATTGGCGCGGCCGTCGGAACGTGGCATGAGCGGTTAGTGTACCTGCCTTCGATGGGTCTGCACGGGGTGCCGGTGGGGCCGGTTCCGCGAGCCCGTGACACCACTCGCTACGGTCGTGGCGGCGTCGGTGCGGGCGGCGGTGGTCCGGCCGGGGCGGGCGGCGCGCCAGGCGTCCCGCCGTCGGTCGCCGCGTCGGGCGTGCCGACCCAGCTCAGGTTGCGGGGCAACGGATGGCGCAGGTCGACGTGGCCGGCCAGCGTGTCCACTTCCTGTCCGTCGACCATGATTTGCACCGCCTTGATCGCCGGCAGGTTGACGGTGACGGCGTTGACGATGGCGTAGACCGCGAACAGCTCGTCGAGGCTGCCGCCGCGGTGATTGGCGACGGCCTGCTTGGACAGATCGACGAACGCCGTGCCGTCCTCGGTGACGAACATCTGCCGCACTTTCGTGCCTTCGGCAATCGCCTGGGC
>JACDAO010000431.1 GCA_013695405.1 Acidobacteriota bacterium
CCAGTGATCGCAGCCGTTGCCGGGCTCCGGCGGCCAGGCCGGCGCGGTGCCCGTCCGCTCGCCGCAGCGCCGATGCGAAACCAGGTGCTTCCGCGTAGACCACGGTGACGTTGTCGCGGCCGCCGGCCTCGTTGGCGGCGGCCACAAGGGCGACGGCGACCGCGTCCGGGTCGCCCGCGTGCTCGCGAACCAGCCGCTCGATCGTCGCTACCGGAACCATGTCGGTGAGGCCGTCGCTGCACACCAGCAGCGCCGCGTCATCGTCGAGCACGTCCTCGATCACCTCGACGTAGTCGTCCTCGTCCTTGTCGCGGAGGGCGCTTCCGACGTCGCGGAACACCTCGTGCCGGCGCGGGTGGCGCATCGCCTCGAGTTCGTCGATCTCGTGCGCGTCCTCGCGTTCGCCAACCGGCGAGTGGTCGTGCGTCAGCTTGCGCAGGCCGGCGGGCCGGATCTTGTACAGCCGGCTGTCGCCAACATGGCCAATCGTCAGCCGGCCGTCGGCGACCACCGCGAGTGTGACCACGCAGGTCATGCCGGTCAGGTCCGGCGCCGTGCTCGCGCGACGGAAGATCTCGTTGTTGGCAATGGCAATCGCTTCGCGGACCCGCTCGGCCGGCGTGCCCAGCGGCCGGGCCAGCCGCTGCAGGATGACGTCGCGGGCGATTGCCGCCGCCAGTTCCCCTGCGGCCTGCCCGCCCACGCCGTCGATCACGCCGAACACGCCGCGGTCGGCATCGAGCACCGGCAAGTCTTCGTTGTTGGCGCGGACCCGACCCGGATCGGTGCGCGAGGCAGCCGACAGCGGCGCGGCGATGGTCGCGCTGTCAGCCACGGTCGAACATCCAGGCCAGCCAGGCGAGCCCGGCGACGGCGGAGACCAGGGCGGCGAGAAACAGCAGGTGCAGCCAGATCATCGCGGGCCCAGCGCTTCGAACTCGAGCACGATGGCGTCGGCCAGGCCAATCCGGGCCTGCGGCGGCAGCGGATGTTCGGCACCCGGTTGCGCGACACCTTCCGGCCCCTTGACGGCCGGCGGAATCGCCACGCCGTCGACGGTCGTTCCCCACAAGCTGACGTCCTGCACGAACCACCGGCCGCCGGCGTCGACGCGGATGCGCACGTGTTCGCGCGACACCCGCGAACTGGCGGCGACCTGCACGTCGACCCACACGGCGCTGCCGCCGCGGCCAATCGAGACGCTGTCCTTTCGCATCACGAACTGGTGCGGGCCGCGCTCGTCCTGATAGGTCAGGCGGGCGCGATCGCGACTGTGCCGTCCCTCGGTTTCGCCACCCGCGGGCGGCGTGAGTGGCACGCTCGGACACGCCGCTTCTGCGGGCAACGGCTGGGGGTTCGATGGCAGTGGCGGCGACGGCTCTGACGGCAACTGCTGCGACGCCGCGATCGCGGCTGGCAGAGGCACGTCGGTCACCGTCGCGCTGCGTCCCGCGACGCCGACGACGCTGCGGACGATTCGGGTGGTGGGGGTGCCGGCGTACTCGATCGGCGCGGGCATGGCCAGCGTGCAGACGATGCCGAGCTGCCCGCGGGCCAGTTCGCCGTCGGGATCTGGCCGGATGTTGACGTCCCAGCCGCCGGACGGCACTTCGATCGGCGGCAGCTCGTCGCGCTCGAGCAGGCGCGACAGCAGCGACCGGACGCGGCTCGACATGCCGCGATTGGCGCGTTCGACCTCCGCGGTCAGCGCCTGCCGGATCTGATCGATCAGTTTGCCGGAGATGCCTTCGATCGCCTCGAAGTCCTGCGGGTGCAGGTAGACGTGATAGACCGTCGGCGCGACCGTGCTGAACGGCAGCGCGTACAGGTTCAACAGCAGTTCCTCGCGGACCGCGTGCCAGATCGTCCGACCGCTCGGCGCCTTGGCCGTCGCCATCAATGCCATGCCTCACCCACGGTGTCGTCGGGTACTATGCACCGGACTTCGCCCGCAAGTCCCAAGGGAAACCCAAGAATTCCGACGCCACGCCATGAGGGTCGCCTTCGGCCGCTTCACCTTCGACTCGAACACCCGCGAACTGCTCGACGGCGGCACGCGGCAGCACCTCTCGCCGAAGGCCTTCGACCTGCTGCGGGTGCTGCTCGAGCGGCGTCCCGCGGTGGTCAGCAAGCAGGATCTCCACGACCAGGTGTGGCAGGACGTGTTTGTCAGCGAGGCCAGCCTGAGCGTGGTGGTCGCGGAGATCCGCCAGGTGCTGCGCGACGATTCGAAACAGGCGCGCTACGTGCGCACCGTCCACCGCATCGGCTACGCCTTTGCCGGCGAGGTGCAAGACCTGTCGTCGTCACGCGCGCCTACGCCGTCTGCAGGCTGTCGTCCGTGCTGGCTGGTGCGCGAGGGTCGGTCGGTCACGCTCGCCGCCGGGGAGAACCTGGTCGGGCGGGATCCGCGGTGCGCGGTCTGGGTCGACGCGTCGGGCGTCTCGCGCCGCCACGCGCGTATCGACGTCGGAGACGACACGGCGACGATCGTCGATCTCGATTCCAGCAACGGCACGTTCGTAGCGGGCGAGCGGCTGACGCAGGTCCGGCGTCTGGCCGACGGCGACCTCATCGAGCTCGGGGCCGCGACGATGATCTTCCGCGCCTGGTCTGACGAGCATGCGCTCGGCACCGAGCGGATCGTCCGGCCCACGTGCTGAGCGTGGACCCAGGCGTGAGTCAGCGGCGGCCCAAGGCGTCCACCGCGGCAATCCACTGGTC
>JACDAO010000437.1 GCA_013695405.1 Acidobacteriota bacterium
CCAGGGTCGTCCTGCCGCCATTCCGCAACGGCCACCGTCTGCCCCGGACGCCGGTCGGCCTGCCAGCTGCGCTGTCCGTCGTTCGACGCGAAGCCGAAGTTGGCGTATTCCATCACCCAGCTGACGCGACAGGCCGGCGGGTCGTCGTTGTCGTTCTGGAAGATGTCGCCGAGCGACGTCATCGACTGCTCGTAGCTGTTGCGGTAGTTGTGGCCGATGATTTCGACCTGCGTCCCGTCGGGATTCATGCGTGCCGTGAATCCCCCCACGTACACGTGTCCGTCGTCGCTGGGCTTGCCGGCGTACTCGGCGGGGTCGTGGGGAAAGGTGAACGGCCCGACAGGGTCTGGCCGGTAGGGCCCGAGAATGTTGAACGTCTTGCCCGAGCGGTCGGTGAAGCGCGCCCCCGTATTGCCGGCGTTGAACACCCACTTACCGTCGGGGCCGACCGTGACGGCGTGAAGGGAGTGGTCGTGGTTGATGCCCTGGAAGCCGGTGAGCAGCACCTCGCGTGTGTCGATGGCCGGGTCGAAACGCAGGTTCCGGTCGACGTCGGTGTAGACGATGAGGTCTGGCGGCTGCGAGACGACGACCTTGTTGTCGATGACGGCGACGCCCAGCGGCGCGATCAGCGCAGGCTCCTGGACGAACGTGTGCGACGCATCGGCTTTGCCGTCACCATCGGTGTCCTGCAGCACCATGATGCGATCGCCCCCGGGCTGCCTGGCATGGTGGCTCCTGTAGCGCACGCCCTCGGCGACCCAGATGCGGCCGTCCTTGTCGATATCGATATTGGTCGGGTTGTGCACCATCGGGGTGGCTGCCCACAGCGTCACCTCGAACCCGTCCGGCACCTGGAAGAGGTCGAGTGGAATCTCCGTCGGCTTATCGAGGCGTGGCGGAGGCGGTTGTGACGCCTGGGGCGGCTGGGGCGGACGCGTCCCCTGCTGCCCTGATGGTTGCTGCGTGACGACGACCACGAACGTGGCGACGATGGCGACGAGCCACCCGGGGCTCGGAAGACGACGGTGCATGGCGTCTGGCCTCTCGACTGTGTGAACTGCGTCAGAGTCTATACACTCACGACCCGGAGGCGAATCCCAATGCGCATGCAGCCTCGCAGAGACGATAGTAACGATTAGGAACCCGCGTTATCCGACGTCACCCCGCCCCATCCACAGCGTCTGTCACCCACGGAGCCGCCCCTGAATCCTCGCGTCATCGGCGCGCCGGGCCTGGGGAAGACGACATTGGCGTGCGCCGTGGCGCACAAGCTGGGTCAGCCCGTGTACATCTTCCAGTGCACCATGGATACACGGCCCGAAGATCTGATCGTCACGCCGGTGTTGACCCCCGACAGGAGGGTCGACTACCACGCGTCGAGCCTCGTCTCGGCGATGCTCATGGGCGGCATCGCCATCCTGGATGAGGGCAACCGCATGCCCGAGCGCGCGTGGGCCTCCCTGGCCCCGTTGATGGACGACCGACGTTACGTGGAGAGCACCGTTGCGTCAGTCAAGATTCCGGCCCATCCGCGCTTCCGGATGTGCGTGACCATGAACGAGGACTCCAGCGTGTACGAGCTTCACATCCAGAGCCGTCTGAAGCCGAGAATCGACATCGTGGCGCCGCCGTGGGCCATGCAGGAGCGGATTCTCCGGCTGAAGTGCCCGCAGGTGGATCCCGATCTGCTCGCCGGCGTCTTCAAGCTGCTGAAAGCTCGCGTCAAGAAGGGTCTGCACGACAGCACGAGGGACATGCTGTCGCTCGCGCAATACGCGCAGAAGCTGAAGATCACCGGCGTCAACGACCCGCTGAAGCGCTCCGCGGAGCAGGTCCTCGAGAAAGCGGTGAGTAGGCCCCGCGCACCGAGGATCGCGACATCGCCTCTGGTGCGGCATTTCCGCAACCTGACCGCACTTCCGTCGTTCCACTACGATGCGATCTTCGGGCGCCTGGTGCACGAGATCTTCGCGGTGAACCCGCCGCATGCTGTTGCGCTCGAACTGCCTCCGGAGATGGAGCCGGAACTCGAGTGGGCTGCGCGGTGCTGGCCCGCGCCGGTGGTGTCGATCTCCACGCTGCGCGGGCGGGGTGCGGCGCTCACGGCGCTGCCCTTCGTCCCAGGCGACTCGATACTGGGAGCCTTCAGGCTCGCCGCGGCGGCGGGAACGCCGACGGTGTTCGTGGACGTCCACGTCCGGTCCGCCGCGAATGAGCCCGCGCCGGGCAGCGGTCACCTGCCAGGGGCCGAGCTGGCTGACCGTGCGGGCGACGAGTACTTTGCGGTAACCAACGCGCTCATGGCGCGCGAACCGGTCGACGCAGCCGACCTCGCGAGAGAAGCCGCCATGGCGCGGCATCTGGCAGCGCTCATGAAGCAGTACGCGACAGTGCTGTGGGTTGGAGGGCTTGCGCACTGGTCGCGCATCGAAGCGCGGCTTGCCGGTGCGGATTTCTCGGCCCTACTTGGCATGCGGGCCGCACCCCCCGGTGGCGTCGCGGACGACTCGCCCCCTCGGCGTTGTATCGGATGACGGGCCAGTCGCCGTGGAGGGTTTGTCACTTCGCAGGCGGTCCGATGACGTTTCATCCGCAGGACGCTGTATGTGGCCTGCTTCACGAGGCCGCGCAACAGGAAGCAGCCGGTGTCCGTGCTCGCCCGGAGCCCTGCAGAGCAGCCGCCCGCGGTGAGCGAGCCGCTGGATCCACTCACCTTCGAAGCAGACAGCCGGCAGAAGATCTCGGGTTATCGCTTTCGGGGCCGTTGGGTCACCCTGCAGCCGTGGCGCCTCCCGGACGGTTCGATTTTCTCGATAGCAGACGTCGAGGAGATCGAGCGTGCAGAACGCGATGCGGAAGACGCCGCGCTGCCGGCCGCTGGCGTGGGTGACAAATTCTTCTGGGGCGCGTATCCGCCCGACCAGCTGGAATACGAAGCATTCGTCGGATTCGTTCTCCGCCGCGCCAGTATTTCGGACCCGGGCGACACCCGCGTCGTTCCTTTCACGAACGGCCTGGCAGACGGCCTCGATGTCCGTGCCATGGTTCGCTTCTGGCACGAAGACCGACCCTACGTGCGGGAAGCACGGCGCGGCCAGCTGAACGTCACAAACGGTGTCATCGACTGGACCAGCGATACCGAGGAGTCAGACGTCCTTCAACGGAGACATGACGGCGGCTGGTGCGACCCGACTCGCCGCGGGTGGGAAGCGTCTCGAGAGAGCTCGGCCACGAGGTACTAAACATACCTGGACGACAACCCGGCAGGGCGGGAGACGTTGTTCGACGGGGTGATCCAGAGACTCGTGAACCTGCAGCGCGATCCGGCGATGGACGACCTGTACAGCTGGCTCGATGTCGTGTTTGCGTATGCCGCAGGCAAGCCGTTCGTGTACTGCAGCCGGTATCATCCCAGCCCGCGGGTGTTCGGCCTTGCTCGGACACACGGCGTCCAGCTGGTCTGGTCGCCGTTGCATGAGATACCGCCCGCTCTGCTCGAGCGCCATGGGACCTGGCGGCTGCTGTGGCTCTCCGAGAGCCAATCGGAGTGCCTTGCGGAGCGGCTGGCGACGGCGAAAACTGACCGTCCGGCAGCGGTGCGTAGCCTGACCGGCCCCGTCACTCGGATTCGATGACCGCTTCCGGCTCTGGCCGGTGCGCGCGCAACTCGGGGTGCCGTTCGAGCGTCCGCACGCAGGCGTTCCATCGCAGCACGGCCTCGGCCTCGGCTTCATCAGCCAGGCCTGCGTCGATGGCGCGAGCGAAACATGCCAGCGCCGACTCGAAGCTGCCGTGGGCGAGGACACCGGCCCCGGGTCCCCGACGCTGCGTCAGGTGCGCGCGCCCTCTCCGCTCGTGAATGATGCCCTCGTAGTATGCGCGGGCATACCCGCTCGAGAGCCGCCCGACCAGTTCCAGCGCTCGCGTGGCGTGATGCCCGATGCCGTCTTCCTGAAACTGATCGGTGATCGCGAGGATCTTCATCACCAGCGCCGGCTGGTGCGTGCCGTCGTGCGCCAGCACGTCGTCGCAGATGCTCTCGGCAATGGCCCCCTGGTTCAAGAGACGGTAACGCTCGGCCTTGATCAGGGCCGAGGCGAGTGCCGTGGCCGGAATGGGCTTGAGTGCATACATGGCGTCCTCCAGAGGCCCGGCATCAGCGCGCGTGCCGGTGCGGCCGGCCGCGTCGAGATGTCAGCGGCCGAACAAGCGGCGAATCGGATCGAAGTAGCGATCGACCACCCGCTCCTTGAGCGGGATGATGGCGTTGTCGGTGATGGTGATGTGCTCGGGGCACACGTTCGTGCAGCACTTCGTGATGTTGCACAACCCGATGCCGTGTGCTCCGCGCAGCGCCTCGCGACGATCGGCCACGTCGAGCGGATGCATCTCGAGTGCCGCCGCATACACGAGGAAGCGCGGCCCGATGAACTGGTCGTGCATCCGATGATCCCGCAGGACGTGGCAGACGTCCTGGCACAGGAAGCACTCGATGCACTTGCGGAACTCCTGCACCCGGTCGACATCCTGCTGGGCCATGCGCCACGTCCCGTCAGGTGCGTCCGGAGGACGGGGCGTGAAGGGTGTGATGCCGGGCTTGATCCGAAAGTTCACCGACACGTCGGTGACCAGGTCGCGCACAACCGGAAATGCGCGCATCGGCTCGACGGTGACGGGCTCGCCTTCGGGCAGGTCGCCAAGGCGGGTCATGCACATCAGGCGGGGCCGGCCGTTGATCTCCGCCGAGCAGGAGCCGCACTTGCCCGCCTTGCAGTTCCAGCGACATGCGAGATCGTGGGTCTCGTCGGCCTGGATGCGATGCACCGCATCCAGCACCACCATGCCCTCGGACACGTCGGTCGTGTAGTCATGGAACCCGCCCCCCGCGGCATCGCCCCTCCACACACGGAACACTCGATTCGGCATGCTCGTCCTCTACCTTTTGCCTTTTGCCTTTTGCCTTTTGCCTTTTCCCTTTTCCCTTTGCCCTGACTCCCCTACCCCTGTTCCTCCAGCACCTGCCGTAACTCGGCTGGCATCTCTGCGTTGGGGATGTGCTCCACGACCATGCCGCCGTCCGGGCCGCTGTCCGGCGCACGGCGCACCAGCACGTTCTGCCTGCCCCACGTCTCGTCCTTCGCAGGGAAGTCATCCCGGTAGTGCCCGCCTCGGCTCTCGCGCCGTTCGAGTGCGGATCGCGTGATGGCTTCCGAGACGTCGAGCAGATTCCACAGGTCGAGCGCGGTGTGCCAGCCGGGGTTGTAGTCGCGGTTGCCCGTGACGCCGACGGCCGCGGCGCGGGCGCGGAGCGCGTCCAGGACGCCGAGCGCCTCGCGCATCTCTGATTCAGTGCGCACGATCCCGACCAGCGCCTGCATGCGGTCCTGCAGATCGCGCTGCACGGCGTACGCGCCCTCGCCCGCCGGGCCCCGGTCGAACGGACTCAGCGCCGCGGCCGCCGCGGCGGCCACGTCTTCCGTGCGAATCTTGGTCCCGCCATGTTCGCCGGAAAACCGCGCCGCATACTCGCCGGCGCGTTTGCCGAACACGAGCAGGTCCGAGAGGGAGTTGCCCCCGAGCCGGTTGGCGCCGTTGATGCCCGCCGCGCATTCGCCACAGGCGAACAGCCCCGGAATGCTCGACATCTGCGTGTCGGCGTCCACGCGCACGCCTCCCATCACGTAATGCGTCGTCGGCCCGACTTCCATGGGCACGTTCGTGATGTCTATGCCGGCCAGTTCCTTGAACTGGTGATACATGCTCGGCAGCTTGCGCTTGATGTGCGCCTCGGCGCCCGGCAGCTTCGCCTTGATCCACGCGATGTCGAGAAACACGCCCCCATGCGGACTGCCGCGTCCCTCCTTGATCTCGCGCACGATGCAACGGGCCACGTGGTCGCGCGTCAGTAGTTCCGGAGGCCGCCGTGCGGACTTGTCGCCTTGCGTATAGCGCCAGCCTTCCTCGGGCGTGTCCGCGGTCTGGTCGCGGTAGTTCTCGGGGATGTCGCCGAACATGAAGCGATCACCCTTGTTGTTGACGAGGATGCCGCCTTCACCACGCACCCCCTCGGTCACGAGGATGCCGCGCACGCTCGGCGGCCACACCATGCCGGTGGGATGGAACTGGACGAACTCCATGTCAATGAGTTCCGCCCCGGCCCGGTAGGCCAGCGCGTGGCCGTCGCCCGTTCCCTCCCAGCTGTTGCTGGTGATGGCGTATGCCCGGCCGATGCCGCCGGTGGCCAGGATGACGCTTCGCGCGGTGAAGAGGACGAACCGGCCGTGCTCGCGCAGGTATCCGAACGCCCCGGCCACGCGGCCATCGTCGAGCATGAGCGTGGTGATGGTGCACTCCATGTGCACAGTCATGCCGCGGTGCACCGCGTGATCCTGCAGCGTTCGTATGAGTTCGAGACCGGTGCGATCGCCCACGTGCGCCAGCCGCGGGTACTTGTGCCCACCGAAGTTGCGCTGCAGGATGCGGCCGTCGCGCGTGCGATCGAACACCGCACCCCAGGCTTCGAGCTCGCGCACGCGGTCGGGCGCTTCGCGCGCGTGCAGTTCGG
>JACDAO010000443.1 GCA_013695405.1 Acidobacteriota bacterium
CGCTCGTGCACCGGCAGCGCGGCCACCACCGGCGCGGCAGCGACGCAGGCCCGCGCGGCGTCCTCGTACTCGGTCGGGCCGGCCAGCGCGACCTCGGCCACCGGCGCGTCATCATACGGCGAGCGGACCAGGATGGTCGCCGACGTGTGCGTGGCAGCGCCCGCCAGGAACAGCGGCACGGACTGGATGTGAGCCATAGTTGCTACGACGTGACGACGCGGGCAGGCGGCCTGTCCGTCCGGGCGGTTGCCCGCGGCTCGAGCCGGTCGGTATACTGACACGAGGGACACGGAGACCTCCAACCCATGATCAATGTGACCACCCTCGCCGCGGAGAAGATCAGCGAGCTGCTGACCGAAGAAGGCAAGCCGACGGCCGGACTGCGCGTGTTCGTGCAGGGCGGCGGTTGTTCGGGCTTCCAGTACGGGCTGATGATCGAAGAAGCCGAGCCCACCGTGGACGTCGACAAGATCGTCGAGTCCAACGGGGTCAAGCTGTTCGTCGACCCGATCAGTGTCCGCTACCTGAAGGGCGCCGAAGTCGATTTCGTGGACAACCTGTCGGGCGGAGGCTTCACCATCAAGAACCCCAACGCCAAGTCCACCTGCGGCTGCGGGTCGTCGTTCTCGGTCTGACCGGCCGGCCCGGCCCGGCGACAGCCCGTCTGCACAGCACGTCCAGGGCCGAACCATGCAGTCACAGTCCCCGGCAGCCTACATCGACAGCCTGCGCCCGGCAGGCAGCAAGCGATCGAGCAAGCGCGACCTGATCGTCAGCGTGTTCCTCGGCCAGGACGGTCACCTCACGGCCGACGACCTGGTCGACCTGATCCGCAAGCAAGACCAGCGCATCAGCCGGGCAACGGTCTACCGCACGCTGACATGGATGGAGCAGGCCGGGATCGCCCGCAAGGTCGACTTCGGCGAGGGCCGCTTCCGGTTCGAGCACAGCTACCGCCACCCGCGGCACTTCCACCTGATCTGCAAGGCCTGCAACCGGTCGATGGAGTTCTTGAGCTCGGACATCGAACAGATGATCGAGGAGGTGGCGGCGGCGCGCGGCTTCACCGTCAAGCAGGCGGTGGTGCAGCTGTACGGGTTGTGCGAGGACTGCGCCTCGGGCGGGCGGCCGGCCGCTCCGCAGGCCTCGAGCGAGTCGCTGTTTGCCCGTGACGCGCTGCGGATCGCGATTGCCACCGAGCGGTCGGGTCGGGAGTTCTACACTCGCGCCGCGTCGATGACCAGCAACGACCGCGCCAGGACGATCTTCGAGCAGCTCTCGACCTCCGAGGACGATCACCTCGATCGGCTCGAGACCCGCTATCAGGAACTGCTCGCCGAGATGCCCGACCTCGAGCGCCAGCCGCAGTTCCTGTTCTTCAAGGGCGCCGCCAGCGGCCTGTTCTCGGCCGGCGTCGAGGCGCTCAAGAGCGTCTCCAGCGACAAGGACGCGCTGATGATCGGCATCAAGTGTGAGCGCGGCTCGCACAAGTTCTTCAAGAAGTACGGCGAGAAGTTCGAGGACTCGGAAGGCAAGCGGATCTTTCTCGAGTTCGCCGAGGAAGAACGCGAGCATCTCGAGCTGCTGATCCGGGAGTACCGCGTCCTCACCGGCAAGGATCGGGCCGGGGCCGGATCTTGACGCTGGACGCACCAGTGGTGCGGTTCAGCGGCGTGGTCAAGGACTACCGGGGCCTGCGGCCGCTGCGCCTGCTCGACCTGACCCTCGCGCGCGGCGAGCGCGTCGTCATCAGCGGCATCGACGTCATCGGTGCCGAAGTGCTGACCAATCTGATCAACGGGGCAACCCTGCCCGATCACGGCGAGATCATCGTCGGCGGGCAGCCGAGCCACGCCGTCGCCTCCGAGGTCGAATGGCTGGAGTCGCTCGATCGGTTCGGGGTGGTGACGGCGCGCGCGGTGCTCCTCGACGGCATGACCGTGCGGCAGAACGTCGCGCTGCCGCTGACCATCGAGATCGATCCGGTGGCCGACGAGATGCTGCCTCGTGTCGATGCCCTCGCGGCCGAGGCCGGTATCGATTCGGCGTGGCTGACCCGTCCGCTGCACGAGGCCCCGGTGCCGGTTCGCGTCCGAATCCATCTCGCGCGCGCGCTGGCGCCGGCGCCACAACTGCTGATCCTCGAGCACCCGACCGCGGCGCTTGCCGCCACCGACCGCGCCGCGTTCTCGGACGACATCCGGCGCGCCGCGGCCGGCCGCGGGTTGACGATGCTGGCGTGCAGTCAGGATCGTGACTTCGCCCGCCGGGTCGCGACCCGGTACGTCCAGTTGCATCCCGGCACGGGCGCGTTGCTGCCGATCGCCCTCTGAACCCGCACATGCCCACGCTGCTGCTGTTCGACATCGACGGGACGCTGATCACCACCGGCGGCGCCGGCTACCGGACCATGAAGCGCGCCGTCGAGATCGCCTGCGGCGTCGAACACGCGATGGCAGGCGTGGCCACTGCTGGTCGCACCGACAGCATCATCCTGCGTGACGCGATGCGTGCGCTCGATGGGCGGCCATTGACCGACGACCTGCTCGAGCGCATCCGCGTGGTCTACTGCGATCTGCTGTCGGCCGAACTCGAACGCACCAGTGGCGGGCCGGGCGTGCTGCCCGGCGTGCGCCAACTGCTGACGCGGCTGACCGGCCACCCGGCGTATCACCTCGCGTTGCTGACCGGCAACTTCCGGCAGTCGGCGCAGATCAAGCTTGCCTATCACGCCCTGTGGCGCTACTTCGAGTGGGGAGCGTTCGGCCAGGACGCGATCGAGCGCAACGACCTGCTGCCGGTCGCGCTGTCGCGCTACCAGGCGCGCACCGGCGTCACCATCGCAGCGCATGACGTGGTGATCATCGGCGACACGCCGCATGATGTCGGCGTCGCGCGAGCCGGCGGGGTGCGGTCGGTGTGCGTGACGACCGGACAATACGATCGCGCGGCGCTCGAGCAGGCCGGCGCCGACGTGATTTTCAACGATTTCAGTGACGTCGACGAGGTGATGCGGGTGTTCGGGGTGTCAGTCGCGAGCGCGTGAGCACGGAAGCCAACGGGGCCCGGTGGCCCTCCCGGTCTTCAAAACCGGCGGTGCCCTGCCATGCGGGGCGGCTGGGTTCGACTCCCAGGGGCTTCCGCCAACCACTGGCTGCGGACCGACACGGAAACGGCCGGCACCATGACGATGCCGGCCGCAGGTGGGTCTGGTCTGGCGGACGCTTCAGGCGTCGAGCAGGCGGACGTCACCCGCTCTGGGGCCCTTGCCCGAGTCCTCGGACGTGAAATCTACCCGCTGGCCTTCGCGCAGCAACTCGAACACGGCGCCGCGGACGGCGCTGCGATGGAAGAAGTGTTCTACTCCCGTTTCATCGCGAATGAAGCCGAAGCCCTTGTCGATGAGCAGGCGAGCAATCGTTCCGGACGGCATACCGTGACCTCCGATGTCCTCCCCGCCGCAGGTCGGCGTGAGGCCCCATGCCGGCTGTGGGCAGCGCTCGCACGGGGGTGGCTGCCCGGGGGTGCTGCGCGTCCCGTACGCGCACCAAACTGGTTCCCCCGGAATTCTCAGGCAGCGGTTGCGGGCGATGGTAGCACAGCCATGAATGTCCCCAGCCAGGACACTCGCCGTCGCGTTCAGGTGTCGCGCAGCGACGTCTGGCTATGACGCCCCAGCACTCGGCTCAGTTCCCGGAGCCGCCGGTTCCCGGCGTGGTGCTGGCCGGCGGGCGCTCGTCGCGGATGGGACGGGTCAAGGCGCTGCTGCCCTGGCCGCCGGTGCACGGTGATCGACCGCTCGTGACCTGCGTGACCGAGGTGCTGCGCGCGGCCGGCGTCGCTCCGCTGGCCGTGGTGACTGGCGTGCATCACGACGAGATCGCCGCGGTGCTCGACCCGCGCCTGACCACAGTGCTGTTCAACCCCGATCACGCGAGCGGACAGTTGTCGTCGCTGCAGTGCGGTCTCGCCTGGGCCTGGACGCAGACATCCGGTGACTGGGTACTGAGCACCCTGGTCGACGTGCCCGGCGTGCGCGTCGACACCGTGCGGGCCCTGGTCGACGCGGCTCGCCGCGTTCGCGGCGATGGCCATGCGCTGGCGGTGCGGCCCACCTGCGCCGGCCGCCACGGGCACCCGGTACTCTGGCACCGCGCCACCGCACCGCGACTGGCGGCTGCCGATCCGGATTGTGGCGCCAGGCAGGTGATGCGAGCACTGGCGGCCGAGGCGTTCGTCCTCGACCTGCTGGTCGACGACGAGGCGGTGCTTCGCGACGTGGACACCTGGGACGAGTACGTCTCGTCGTAGATTCGTGTCGGCCGTCGCGGCCCCCCTTTCCGCACTGGTGCCGCGGACGGCCCTGGCGTAGGCTGGCGCGCATGCCCGTGCCGTTCCTCTCGCGCGCCACCGTCGCGATGGCGCTCTGCCTCGCCGTCGGCGGTCTCTCCCTGGTCCACGCGCAAGCCCAGACGCCGGCGCCAGGCCGCCTGAACGTCTCCGACAATCGACGCTTCGTCGTGACTGCCGACGGGCAGCCCTTCTTCTGGCTCGGTGACACCGCCTGGGAGTTGTTTCATCGCCTGACGCGCGAGGAGGCCACCCGCTACCTCGAGAATCGCGCACAGCGTCGCTTCACGGTGATCCAGGCGGTCGCCCTGGCCGAACTCGACGGGCTCGGCGTGCCCAACGCCTACGGGCACCGGCCGCTGACGGACAACGACCCGACCCGGCCCGGCGAGGCCTACTTCGCGCACGTCGACTGGGTAGTCGGGCGGGCCAACGCGCTCGGGATGTACGTCGGGCTGTTGCCGACCTGGGGCGACAAGTGGAACAGGCAGCGCGGCGCCGGCCCCGAGATCTTCACCCCGGCGAACGCCGAGCAGTACGGGCGCTGGCTCGGCCAGCGCTATCGCAGCGCCGGAGTGATCTGGATCGTCGGCGGCGACCGGCGGATCGAATCGGCCGGACACCGCGCGGTCATCGGCGCGATGGCGCGCGGGCTGCGCGCCGGCGATGGCGGCAGCCACCTGATCACCTTCCATCCGAGCGGCGGCCGTGGGTCGGCCGAGTACTTCCACGATGCCGACTGGCTCGATTTCAACATGCGCCAGAACGGGCACGCCGCCGAGTTCACCGGACGCTACGACCAGACGCGGACCGACTACGATCGCACGCCGGCCAAACCGGTGCTCGATGGCGAACCGCTCTACGAGGACCATCCGGTGTCGTTCGACGCCAGCAAGCAGGGCCACTCGATTGCCGCCGACGTGCGCCGGCCGCTCTACTGGAACCTGTTCAGCGGCGCCTTCGGACACACGTATGGGCACCACTCGGTGTGGCAGATGTGGGCGCCGGGCCGCGCCCCGATCAACAACCCGCTGATGCCCTGGGATCAGGCGATCGATCAGCCCGGTGCCGCGCAGATGCAGCACGGTCGCGCGCTGATCGAGTCGCGACCGATCCTGACGCGGGTTCCGGCCGACGACGTGATCGTCGACAGCGGCATCCCGACCGCGATGCCGGGCGCCGGCCGGTACCAGTTCGCCGCGACACGCGATCAGTCTGGCAGCTACCTGATGGTCTACGCCCCGGTCGGCCGCACCTTCCGCGTGCGGATGGCGGCGATCAGCGGGCCGCAAGTCAAGGCGTGGTGGTTCAACCCGCGCACCGGCGCGGCGTCCGTCATCGGCACCTATCCGAACACCGGCGAGCGCGCGTTCACGCCTCCCGACGCCGGCGAGATGCTCGACTGGGTGCTGGTGCTGGACGACGCCGCGAAGCGGTATCCCGCGCCGGGCCGCGCGACACGGTAGGCTGTCACCCATGCCGGCGGACGCCTTTGCGATCGCGCCACCGATCGAGCCGATGCTGGCCAAGGTGGCCACCGACGTGCCTGACGGCGGCCACTATCTCTACGAGCCGAAATGGGACGGCTTCCGGGCGATTGCCTTCCGCGGCGGTGGCGAGTTGTACATCCAGAGCCGCGATCTCAAGCCGCTCGATCGTTACTTCCCGGACGTGCACGCGGCGCTGCTGGCCGCGCTGCCGGAGGGCTGCGTGATCGACGGCGAGATCGTCATCGCCACGCCGCGCGGACTGGACTTCGACGCGCTGCAGATGCGCCTGCACCCGGCCGCCTCGCGTGTCGCCCGGCTGGCGGTGGAGACGCCGGCGTCGTTCGTCGCCTTCGACGCCATCGCCGCCAATGGCGTCGACCTGCGTGGGGCTGCGCAGCACGCGCGCCGCCAGCACCTCGAGCAGTTGCTCGCCGGGGTGGCACCACCGATCCACCTGACGCCGGTCACGCGCGACCGCGCCGAGGCCGTCGAGTGGCTCGAGCGCTTCGAGGGGGCGGGCCTGGACGGCGTGATCGCCAAGCCACTTGCCGGCACGTACCAGCCGGGCGCGCGCGCGATGATCAAGATCAAGCACGTGCGCACCGCCGACTGCGTTGTCGCCGGATTCCGCTGGCACAAGGCCGGCCAGGACGTGTTGGTCGGATCGCTGCTGCTCGGCCTGCACGACGACACCGGTCGCCTCCACCACGTCGGCGTCACCTCGTCGTTCACCATGGCCATGCGTCGTCAGATCGCCGAGGAGCTGGAGCCCTTGCGAGCCGACGCGATCGAGGGCCATCCGTGGCGCGACTGGGCCGAGGCCAGGAGCGAGTCGACGCGGATGCCGGGTGGGAAGAGCCGCTGGAGCGCCGGCAAGGATCTGTCGTGGGAACCGCTGCGGATCGAGCGCGTCTGCGAGGTCAAGTACGACCACATGCAGGGCGCGCGTTTCCGGCACGCGGCGATCTTCACGCGCTGGCGCCTCGACAAGCCGCCCGCCGCCTGCGGCTACGACCAGCTCGAGGTCACGACTCCGTACGAGCTCGCGAAGGTCTTCGGCGCGCCCGGCCGGGATCGCTGACGCCCTTCCATTCGTCGGCCAGCTGCTCGTCGGGGTCGAGCGCTTCCTGCGCCGGGCGGATCGCCTCCGGGACGTGCTGCAGGTTGACGCGCACCCGCGTCCAGGTGCGGTGGCGGCCACGCAAGGCGTCGACCAGGACGTCGGCTGGCTCCAGGTGCGGGCTGGCCTCCGGGTGCCGTGCCTTCCAGCGCTCGAAGCCCGCCAGCGCGTCGGCCTTGTCGCGCGACTTGCCGATCTCGATCAGCGGGTGCACCGGCGTGCGGCGACGGGATGGCGCGACACGTGGTGCCTCGCCGGCCTGCTTGCGATAGTGCGGCGGCCACGGCGCGTCGCCGAGCCCATCGGCCTGCTGGCGTGCCGACAGCTCGAGCAGCGCGTCGAGCGAACCCGGGTGCCGGTCCATCTCGGCGTGCCGATCGCCGATCGCGGCAAAGCGCGCCGGCATCGTGACCAACGTGAAGTCAGCCGGATTGCAGGTGGCGAGCTCGTCCCACGCCAGCGGCGCCGAGACCCGCGCGTCGGCCGTCGGCCGCACCGAGTAGGCGGCGGCGACGGTGCGGTCCTTGGCATTCTGGTTGTAGTCGAGGAACACGCCGTGGCGTTCCTCCTTCCACCACTTGCTCGTCGCCAGCCCAGGCACCCGCCGTTCGACCTCGCGGGCCAGCGCCAAGGCGGCCCGGCGGACCTGATCGAACGTCCATCGTCGCTCGATGCGGACGTAGACATGGATGCCGCGCGACCCGGAGGTCTTGGGCCAGCCGACCAGGCCGTGGTCCTCGAGCGTGGCCCGGACCTGGCCGGCCACCTGGCGGATCTGCGGCCATTCCACGCCCGGGACCGGGTCAAGGTCGACCCGCAACTCGTCCGGATGATCGAGGTCGTCGGCGCGCACCGGATGGGGGTGCAGTTCGAGACACGCCATGTTGGCCATCCAGACGAAAGCCGCGGCTTCGCGCGGCACGATCTCCTCGGCGGTGCGGCCCGACGGGAACTGCAACGCCACCACCTCGAGCCAGTCCGGCCGCGACGAGGGCGCGCGCTTCTGGTAGAAGAACTCGCGGCCGACGCCGTTGGGATAGCGCACCAGCACGTTGGGCCGGTGACCGGCGCCCTGCAGAGCGCCTGATGCCACCGCCAGGTAGTACCGGGCGAGATCGAGTTTGGTGTGACCCGTGCCCGGAAACAGCACCTTGCGCGGATTCGAGATCGCCACCTCGCGATCCTCGATGGTCAGGACTTCGTACTCGGCCTGCTGCGCCATGCGTCACCTGGAAGGCGTTCGAGGCCAGTGGTCACAGCCTGCAAGTGGCTCTGGCAACTGGAGATACGTGCTCTCAGGAAAAACTCTGAAAACTCTATGATCCCGCAACGGCCTTTCAAAGGACGTGAACGGGTCGGGACTTCACGCTGCGGCCCATGTCGAGCCTGCTGGCAGTGCCGAATGCGCTGGTCCGCCTGATGGTCGTCCTCGTGCTGACAGGGAGTCCGAGCGCGGGCGCGCCACTATGTGCGGCACGGCCTGGAGACGTGGACGACCGATACCTCGAGTCCTGCCGCCCCCGGGAGGTCACCGCTGCAGAGCGGCGACTGGTGATCGCGTCGTTGCCCCAACACGGAGAGGTCACGGACCTCACGCCGGCGGAGCGCCAGAAGCTTCTCGGCATCCGTCGCGTCCTGCAAGCACATGCGCGCGACGGGATTTACGACATCAGGGTAGTCGATGTGGCGACAGCACGGACGGCCCTGTACGCCAGGGTCGTCGTGTTGATCTCGCGGCCCGCGCTCGAGCTGCTGGCTGCCGAGGAATTGCAAGGAGTCATCGCGCACGAAGTCGGGCACGAGTACGTCTGGGACGAGTGGGAGAGTGCCACCCGGCAGGGTGATAGTGACAAGCTCAAGGACCTCGAGCTCATCTGTGACGCGGTCGGGGCGCTCACGCTGGCACGGATCGGCGTACCGCCCGAACGGCTCATACTCGGCCAACCCACAGCGTTGAGCAGTACGCGGCAAGCGTCGACGGGCGCCGCTTTCTCCTGCTCAAGCAGATAGACGACGGGTTCCGCAGCATCGGCGTACTGCTCAACTGGCCGGCAACATTGCAGGCCGCTCGTTCACGCTGAGGGCCGATTCGCGCGGCACGATGCTGGGCGTTTGTGGCAGGATGCGCGCATGCCACGCCATCTCGTCCTGGCCTTGCTGGTCGGTGCCGTCGTCCCGGCGGCTGTGCAGCCGACACCCGCGCCACCCCCCGCCTCGCGCCTCAACGTCCTGCTGATCATGGCAGACGACCTGAACACGGACATCGGCACGTACGGCCATCCGCTGGTCAAGACGCCCAATCTCGATCGTCTGGCGTCGCGCGGGGTGCGCTTCACCCGTGCCTACACGCAGTTTCCGCTGTGCAGTCCGAGCCGCGTCTCCATGCTGACCGGCCTGCGGCCCGACACGACGCGCGTGCATGATCTCCAGACGGACTTCCGGGCCCATCTGCCCGAGGTGGTCACGCTGCCGCAACTGTTCCGCCGGAACGGCTACCTGGCGGCGCGGGTCGGCAAGATCTACCACTACGGCAATCCCGGACAGATTGGCACCAGCGGGCTGGACGACCCGGCTTCCTGGGACGTGACCGTCAACCCACGTGGCATCGACAAGGACGAGGAGACGCAGCTGACGAACCTGCTGCCATCGCGTGGGCTCGGCAGCACGCTCGCGTACTACGCATCGCCAGCGCCTGACCGCGAGCACACCGACGGGAAGGTCGCCGCCGAGACCGTCGCGCTGCTCGAGACGCACAAGGACCGGCCGTTCTTCATCGGCGCCGGGTTCTACCGGCCGCACTGTCCGTTCATCGCGCCGCGCC
>JACDAO010000466.1 GCA_013695405.1 Acidobacteriota bacterium
AAGGGCGACCCGTCGGTGCTGGTCCGCACCGCCTCGCTCCGGGCGCTGCAGGCGCTCAAGGCCGGCGACATGAGCGCGCTGATGCAGGTGGCGCTGGCCGACAGCGAACCGGTCGTCCGGCGCGCCGCGCTGGCCTTGCTGCCGACACTGCCGATCAGCGCCGCCGCCAAGAGCGCGCACCTCTCGTCCATCATGCGCGACGGCGGCCAGGTCGAACAGCAGGGCGCGATCGAGGTGCTCGGCGGGATGAAGACGGTCGAGTCGCGCAAGCTGCTGTCGTCGTATCTCGACGACCTCGCTGCCGGCACGCTCGCTCCCGAATTGCAGATCGATCTGCTGGATGCCGTGCAGACCGATGGAGCCCCGGCCCTGCAGCGCAAGCTCGACGCCTATCAGCGGGCACGACAGGCCGACTCGATGATCAAGGCGTTTCGAGACGCGGCGATCACGGGCGGCGACGCCCGGCGCGGTCAACAGGTGCTGAGCGAGCATCCCCTCGCCGAGTGCACCAGGTGCCACGCCGTTCGCGGACGCGGCTCGGACGTCGGTCCTGACCTGACCAGGATCGGCGCCGCCCTGACGCGTGAGCAATTACTCGAGGCGTTGATCGAGCCGAACGCCCGGATCGCCCCCGGCTTCGGCACGGTCGGCATCACCCTGCGCAACGGCGACCGCATCGACGGCACGCTGCGCAGCGAGACCGACAGCGAGGTGGTCGTGCTGGTGGGCACGCCGGCGGAGCCGCGCCGGATCGCCAAGAGCGAGATCGCCGAACGCACCGATCCCGTCTCGGCAATGCCACCACTCGGGCTGCTGTTGAAGCCGCGCGAGGTCCGCGACCTGATTGAGTTCCTGAGCGCCCTGCGGTAGGACCGCGGCGAGGGCGCCGGCCGGCCGTGGCGGCGTATCATGGGCCCATGCGACGTCTTTCCACCCTCCTGCTGGCTGCCGCGATGCTCGTCGCGGGCGCCGGCTCGACCTATGCCGACACCAGGGACTTCCTGGGTCGGTGGAACATCACGGGAACCGGCGCCGACAGCACCGCGGTCTTCTGGCTCGAGTTGAGCGAAGCGAACGGCGGGCTGACGGGCATGTTCCTCAACCGCGGCGGCAGCCCGGTCAAACTCGCCGCGGTGGCGGTCAAGGGCAACGAACTGACCTTCACGACCGCTGGCGCCGGCACCACGCCCGGCCAGAGCCACCGGGCGACCGTGAGCGGCGGCAAGCTGACCGGGCAGGTGGCGACGCGTGATCGGACGCTGTCGTGGGTGGGGGTGCGCCCCCCCACCTGGCCGGCCGCCGACGCCAATGCCAGGCACACGTTCGGCACCCCGGTCACACTGATCGACGGCACCTCACTCGACGCGTGGACGGCACAGCGTCCGGATCGCCCGCTCGGCTGGACCGCTGTCGACGGCGCGCTGACCAACGGCGAGAAAGCCAACAACCTGGTGTCCAAGCAGACTTTCAAGGACTTCCGGATCCAGGCCGAGTACAAGATCGCGCCCAACAGCAACAGCGGCATCTACCTGCGCGGCCGCTACGAACTGCAGGTCCTCGACGACCACGGCAAGCCGCCCGAGTCGCACGGTCACATGGCGATCTACGCGTGGACGGCGCCGCGCGTCAACGCCACCAAGCCGGCCGATCAGTGGCAGGTGATGGAGGCCACGATCGTCGCCAACAAGGTCACCGTGACGCTCAACGGCCAGCGCGTCCACGACAACGTGACCATCGAGGCGATCACGGGTGGCGCGATCGACGCCAACGAGACCGAGCCCGGGCCGATTGTGCTGCAGGGGGACCACGGCAAGGTGTGGTACCGCACGGTGGTGGTCACGCCGATTGTCAAGGCCGCTGGCACCGACGAATGAGCCGCGAGCGAGCCGGGCGTCCTACAGCCGCCCGGCGTCGCGCCGCGCTCGCAGCAGCACCGGCAGATCGGCGTCTGCGCTACGCCACATCTCCCCCAGCAACCGATCGAACGCCGCACGGCCTGCCGCGGCGTCTCCACTCGCGGACAGCGCACGAGCCAGGCCGAGCTGCGCCGCCGGAATGAATGGCGAGAATGGGTCGGTGCCGCGGTGGTCGAGCACCGCCTGGAACGCGCGGGCCGCCTCGGCGTACTGGCCCGCGCCCTGGTGGGCTGCTCCCCGCAGGTACGCCGGCGCCAGCACCGCGATCAAGCCGTACTCATAGGGCGCCGAGGGCCGGAGCGCGTCGAGACAGGCCTGGTACTGCCCCTGGCCGAGCCGCACGGCCGCGCGAGCCACCGGTAGCGACACGGCCTGCAGGAGGGTGTCTTCGGGCCGCAGCGAGGCCATCTCGCGCACGGTCGCGTCCGCCTCGTGTGGCGCGCCTGCCAGCGCCAGGGCCAGCGCGGCCCGCAAGCGCGGCTCCGGCGCCGTCGCCGTCGCCATCACCTGGCGAGCCTGCCGCACGGCCTGATCGGTCGAGCCGAGCAGCGCGTGGGTGACCGCCGACCAGGCGTCGTAACCCGACGCGACCTGCGGATAGCCCTGCTGCGCGGCGGCGGTACTGGTGG
>JACDAO010000515.1 GCA_013695405.1 Acidobacteriota bacterium
CCGCGGTGGAACGGACCTTGGGGTGGCCCGAAGCGGCCTTCATCGGCCAGCCGTTCGCGATGCTGTTCGTCGCCGACGACCGCGAGTCCGGCCTGGCCGACGCGCTGGTCGCCGAGGCACGCGCGCACGGTCAGGCGCGCTACCAGCGACTCCACCGTCGCGCCGACGGGTCGACCTGCTCGATGCGCGGCCGGATTGCGCGTCTCGAGGACGCCAGCGGCCTGCTCGCCTTCGTCGTGTCACTGCAGGACGTCTCGGCGATCGTCGAGGCCGAGGCCCGGCACCGCGTCGAGGTCGACGACTTGCGCCAGCAGGTCCGCGCGTTCGAGACACTGCTCGACGTCATCCCGCTCGGGATCGCCGTCGCCCGCAACCCTGAGGCGACGCAGTTCCGGTCCAACAAGGCCCTGTCCCGGCTGCTGCGGATGCCCGCGCCGATATCGCCCTCGCTGTCGGCGCCCGACAACGAGAGGCCGACCCACTTTCGCGTGCTGCGCGATGGAGTTGACTCGTCACCCGACCAGTTGCCGCTGCAGCAGTCTGCTGCCACCGGACGGGCCGTCGAGGACGTCGAACTCGAGATCGTGTTCGAGTCGGGCGACCGGGTGCGCTTGCTCGAGAGCGCCTCGCCGTTGTTCGACGACACCGGCGCGGTGCGCGGCAGCGTCGCCGTCTTCGTCGACGTCACCGAACGCGCCGCCGCCGAAGCGCACTTCCGGCGCCTGGCCGACTTCGCGCCCGTGTTGATCTGGACCGCCGGGCTCGACAAGGCGTGCAACTGGTTCAACAAGCCGTGGCTCGAGTTCACCGGCCGCAGCATCGACCAGGAACTCGGCTTCGGCTGGGCCGACGGGGTCCACCCGGACGACTACGCGACCTGTGTTCGCACCTACACCGAGGCCTTCGACCAGCAGCGTGCGTTCCGCATCGAGTACCGCCTGCGCCGGCACGACGGCGTGTACCGCTGGGTGCTCGACGTCGGCACCCCCGCCGTCGACGCGCGCGGGGAGCTGACCGGTTACGTCGGGTCCTGCCTGGACATCACCGAACAACGCGATGCCGCGGCCGCGCTGGCTGCGAGCGAGCAGCATTTCCGAATGCTTGCCGACCACGCGCCGGTGATGATCTGGCAGACCGATCCGTCCGGAGCGTGCACCTTCCTGAACCAGCGCTGGTACCTGTTCACCGGCCAGACGCCCGAGCAGGGGCTGGGATTCGGCTGGCTCGACGCCGTCCATCCGGACCAGCGCGAGGCCGCCGCGGCGACGTTCAAGAACGCCACCGACGACGCCGGGACCTCGCAGATGGAGTATCGGCTGCGGCACCACTCGGGCGAGTACTTTTGGGCGATCGATTCGGCCACGCCCCACTACGACGGGGACGGCGTCTTCCGTGGCTACATCGGCTCGGTCACCGACATCAGCGATCGCAAGGCCGTCGAGGAGCAGCGCGAGCGCCTGCTGCTCGCCGAGCGTGAGGCTCGGCACGAGGCCGAGCGCACCAATCTGATCAAGGACGAGTTCCTGGCCGGGCTGTCACACGAATTGCGCACGCCGCTCAATGCCATTCTCGGCTGGGCCCACGTGCTGCACGGCAACGACGGGCTGTCGGACGAGACTCGCCACGGACTGGCGATCATCGAGCGCAACGCCCGCCTGCAGACGCGGCTGATCGAGGACCTGCTCGACATGAGCCGGATCCTGTCGGGCAAGCTGAGACTCGACGTGCAGCAGGTGCACATCGCCACGGTGGTCGAGGCCGCAGTCGAGACCATCAGGCCGAGCGCCGAGGCACGCGGGCTGCGCCTGGTGACGGTGCTCGACCCGCACGCCGGCCCGGTCGCCGGCGACCCGATGCGCCTGCAGCAGGTGGTCTGGAATCTGCTGTCCAACGCGGTCAAGTTCACCGAGCGCGGCGGCAAGATCGAGGTCGTGCTGGAACGCGTCAACTCGCACCTCGAGGTCAGCGTCACCGACACCGGCGTCGGGATCCGCCCCGACTTCCTGCCACACGTCTTCGAGCGCTTCCGGCAGGCCGACGGGTCGATCACCCGCAGTTACGGTGGACTCGGCATCGGCTTGTCGATCGTCAAGCATTTGGTCGAACTGCACGGTGGCAGCGTCCGCGCCAAAAGCCCTGGCGAGCACCGCGGCGCGACCTTCATCGTCGCCCTGCCGGTGCTCGCCTTGCGTCAGCACGACGACGACCGAGGCGGCCAGCACCCCGAGTCGCCGGGTGCGACCCGCCGCGAGCCCGACGCCACTGCGTTGGCGGGCGTGTCGGTGCTGGTGGTCGAGGACGACGATGACTCGCGCGCGCTGATTGCCGCGATGCTGACGGCGTGCGGCGCGACCGTGACCCAGGCGGCCTCGGCGGCCGCCGCGCTCGAGGCGCTCGAACCCAACCCTCCCGACGTGCTGATCAGCGACATCGGGCTGCCCGGCCGCGACGGCTACGAACTGCTGCGGACGCTGCGTCGATCGGAGGGGGCGGCCCGCTCCGTGCCGGCGTTGGCCTTGACCGCGTACGCGCGATCGGAGGACCGGCGACAGGCGCTGTTGGCCGGGTTTCAGCTACACATGGCCAAGCCGGTCGAACCCGACGAGTTGTGCACCGCGGTCGCCAGCCTCGCGCGCCGCTTGTAGCTCGGCCACCTGCTATCCTCTCCGGCATGCACCGTGCCTCTGGCGCGTCCACCCTCGCGTCCGCTCGCGTGTCTGACCAACCGCGCGGCCTGCCCTGGCGACTGCCCGTCCTGACCGTCGTCGCGCTGACGATGGCGCTGACGTTCGCGTCGTCGCTGGCTGCCGCCCAGGCGAGTGCCGCGCCGGCGCAGAGCGCGGCGGCGCCGTCCGCGTCAGACGGGCCTGCCGACCGGTTCGCGCTGCCAGCAACCGACGACGGCGTCCCGGGCACGGGCCCATTGCGACGTTACGAGTGGTTTCAGACATTGTGGCGTGAGCGCCGGGCGATGTGGGCCACGCAACGCGAGCAGGATCAGGGTGCGGTCGTGTTCCTCGGCGATTCGATCACGCAGGGCTGGCGCGAAGGCCTGCCACTGGCGTTCCCCGGGATGAAGGTCGCCAACCGCGGCATCAGCGGGGACACCACCCGAGGCGTCCTGCTGCGGTTGCGCGAGGACGTGCTGTCGATCAATCCCCGCGCCGTGGTGCTGCTGATCGGCACCAACGACCTCGAGGAAGGCGCGACCCCCGACGTCGTCGACGGCAATCTGCGGCTGATCCTCGCCAGCCTGAAGGCTCACGATCCGCGGATGCCGATTGTGTTGTGCCAGGTGTTCCCGAGCGCCGCGACGATGAAGCGTCCGGCGTCCGCGATCCGCGAGGTCAACGCGCGCTATCTGGCGATCGCCAGGAACGACGCGCAGATCATCCCGCTCGACACATGGCGCCTCTACGCCGACGCCGACGGCGACGCGCCGATCGCCCAGTTTCCCGACCTCCTGCATCCCAACGAGTCCGGGTACGTCCGCTGGGCTGCCGCACTGCGCCCGGTGCTCGAGACCCTTGGCCTGCTGAGCCCGGCCGCCGACCAGTTCGTGGCCGAAGCGGGCTTCGAGAGTCTGTTCAACGGGCGCGACCTGACTGGCTGGGGCTACCGGCGCAGCACCGATGCCGATCGTGCCAGTGCCAAGCGCTGGCAGGCCGCCGATCCGGACGCCGCGCAGTGGCCGTTCGTCGACCAGCCGTCGCAGTTCGACGGGCTGACCGCGACCCCCGACGGACGATTCCAGGTCGTCGCCGGCCGCCTGGTGGTGACCACGCCCCCCGAAGGACGCAAGATTCAGCAGTTGTGGACGACGCGCGAGTTTGGTGAGGACTTCGTGCTCAAGCTCGAGTTCAGGGCGACGCCGAATGCCGACAGCGGACTGTACCTGCGCGGGCCGCAACTGCAAGTGCGCGATTACGCAACCGCCGGACCCTATACGACGCTGGCAAGCTACCGGCCGCAGGACTGGAACGAACTGGTGGTCACCGTCCGCGGCGGCATGGCCACGGTGACCTGCAATGGCACCGAGATCGAAGCGGCATTCGCGCTGCCGCCGAGTGGCCCAATTGGTCTCGAAGGGGATCGCGGCCAGATGGAATACCGGCGAATGCGCATCGGCGCAGTGCCGAAATAAGCGAGCCAGTACCGAGCGGCGAGGACCGCCATCGGGCACCGCCGATGGGTGCGCCCTGAGGTGTCAGTCGTGATCGGCGTGTGAGGCGTGGACGGCCTTGGACTCGGGCGACCCGCGCTGCCGCAGGTAGACCGACAGCCAGACCATCGCGCCGATCGCCAGGAACTCGCTCTGCCAGTTCTGGAATGACTCGAACCAGAAGCGCGACGATGAGAGGTAGTCGGTGAAGGCGGGACTCGCCTGCCGGTGCGCGAGTGCCTCACTGCGGAATTCGGCAAAGCCGCCAAGCGCGTGGCCAATCCAGCACATGAGGAACAGCAGCAGGAACGCCAGGCCGAGCGATTGTTCGTAGAGGCGCAGCACCCAGCCTCCCCGGCGCACCGGCCACGGCGCGCCGGGATGATCTCGGAAGCGGCGCGGGTCGGCGTCGAACGGCTCGGCGACGCGCGGCCGGCGTGACTCCGGTGAACCCTTTTGCACCAGGAACGCGGTCAGCACCACGAACGCGCCCATCTGCAGGAACTCGCTCTCCCAGTTCTCGAATATCGCTTCCCACAGGTGACCGGTGGCAAAGTAGCCGCTCAACGCGATCGCCGCGTGCCCGTGGTCGAGCAGGTCGTTGTTGTGCTCGTGCCAGCCGGTCAGGACTTGTCCGAACAACGACACCATGAACAGTCCCAGCATCACCAGCGTCAGCGCGCGATCGTGGAGCCAGGCCATAGACAAAGTCGTCGCGGAGTGTCGCATAACCTCGAGGAGCCGCGAGTCTGGCT
>JACDAO010000533.1 GCA_013695405.1 Acidobacteriota bacterium
GCCCCATGGCGCCCAGCAGGATGGCGTCGGCTTCCTCCGCGCCCCGCAGCGCCTCGTCTGGCAGCGCGACCCCTGTGTCTCGATACAACGCAGCCCCAGCAGTGTGCGTGATACAGCGCAGCGTGAAGCCACCCACCGCGCGAGAGACACGAGCGAGCAGGTCGAGGCAGGGCGCCATGACCTCCTGGCCGATGCCGTCTCCTGGAAACACAGCGATGTGAAAATCGGGCATACCCATGTCGCAGTCACCCCCGTGCGCTGTCGGCGTCCAGACGCACCACGTCCCCACTCGACGCGGACGCATACACCGCGTCCACGATCCGGATGTTCTGCAGGTACTCGTGTCCGCCTGATTCGAACGGTGCGCCCGAGCGCATGCACGCCACGAAGTGCTGCTGCAACGCGTACACGCAGTCGCCGCCGAAGTTGCGGTCGTCCCGCGCGTAGTCCACGTCGCGCGCCGGCTCGCCGAGAGGCTTGATACGCATCGCGGACGAGCTGTCCATCGTCAGGTGTCCACCGCTCGCGTCGATGCGCAGCTCGCCGAACGTGTAGCGTGGCGATGCCGCCTCGCTCTCGTTGTAGCGGTTGGCATCCCAGACACCTGTTGCGCCACTCGCGAAGGTGAAGAGGACCACACCGGCGTCTTCGCCGCGGATCGCCGGGTTGAGCCGTCGCAGGCGCGCGTTGACACTGGTCACTTCGCCCAGCAGGAACCTGAACGTGTCGATGAAGTGCACGCCGGTCTCGTGGACCAGGAGCCGCGGATACTCGCGAAAGTACGGCTGGCGCGCCAGGTAGGCGTCCGGTCCCCAGCCGTCGCCCAATCGTGTCATCACGTGCAGGTGCGTGAACGTGCCGACCTCGCCCTCGATCTGTATCCGCTTCATCTCCCGGTACCAGGGCTGCCAGCGGAAGTTCTCGTGCACCAGCAGGCGCACGCCGGCGGCCTCGGCGGTCTCGACGATGCGGCGCGCCTCGTCGAACGTCGGCGCGAGCGGCTTCTGACAAATGATGTGCACGCCGCGCGAGGCGGCGGCGACACACAGCGCCTCATGAGTCGAGGGTGGCGTGATGATGTCGATGAAGTCGGGCCGTTCGGCATCGAGCATCGCGCCCGCCTCGGCGTAATGACGGGGGATGCCATGGCGCCCCATGACCTGCCGCGCGCGGTCCTCGTCGTGCTCGCACACGGCGACGATCTCCACGTCCGGGATGCGGCTCCAGGCCTCGTGATGGAACGCGGCGAAGTACCCGGCGCCGACGGCGACGCCGCGCAGGCGTGGGCGCGTGGTCATGGTGGGCACTTGATTGTCGAGCACGCAGCGTATACGTTGTCGAATACAGACGCAACCAGATGCCGCACCTGAGCCCCGCAGACCTCGAGCCCGTCGGCCAGGATCTCCACCGCCCCGAGTGCGTAATCGCCACGCCCGACGGCGACTGCTACGTGCCGGACTGGCGCGGCGGGGTGACCGCCATCCGGGCGGATGGCTCGCAGCAGACCTGGCTGGCCAGGCCGGAGGGACCCGCCCTCCGCCCCAACGGTATCGCGCTCATGCCCACGGGCGACTTCCTCGTCGCCAACCTCGCCGATGAGGGCGGCGTGTGGTGCCTCGGGCGGGACGGCTCGCTGCGGCCGCTGGTCACGGGCGTCGATGGACGCGTGCTGCCGCCCGCCAACTTCGTCACACTCGACGCGCACGGCCGCATGTGGATCTCGGTGAGCACGCGCCAGGTGCCGCGCCAGCGGGCCTGGAACGCCGCCGAGAGGGACGGCTTCATCGTGCTGCTCGACGGACGCGGCGCACGGATCGTCGCCGACGGCCTGCAGTACACGAACGAAGTGCGCCCCGATCCCTCAGGGAGGTGGCTCTATGTCGTCGAAACGTTCGGGCGGCGCCTCACCCGCTTCCCGCTGCACGCGGACGGCTCGCTCGGCACCCGCGAGGTGGTCATCACGTTCGGCCACGGCTGCTTCCCCGACGGCTTCGCGTTCGACGAGGCAGGCGGCATCTGGGTGACGAGCCTCGTGAGCAATCGGCTGCTGCGGCTGCGGCCAGACGGCGCGCTCGAGAACGTGCTGGAGGACGTGAATACGGCGTTCGTGGACGAGGTCGAACAGGCGTTCGTGACCGGGACGATGACCGCGAGGCATCTGGGGCCCATCCCGGACACGCGTCTGCAGCAGCTCACGAGTCTGGCATTCGGCGGCCCGGACCGTCGCACGGTCTATCTGGGCTCGCTGCACGGACGGTGCATCTACCGCTTCCGCGCGGACGTGGGTGGCGTTGCGCCAGGGCATGCCGCGGTTTCGGTCTCGCGATGACCGCGCGCACGGCTCTCCCGACGGATGGTCGCATCAGACTCGTGGACCGGGCGTACGAAGAGATTCGGCGCCGCATCCTCGACCACGAGTACGCGCCGTCGCAGCAGGTACTCGAGCAGGATCTGGCGGCTGAGTTGGGCATGAGCCGGACGCCGGTGCGCGAGGCGCTCGTTCGACTGGCGCACGAGCAACTCGTCCAGCTGGTACCGCGACATGGAATGCGGGTGGTGCCGCTGTCGCTGCAAGACCTGCGCGACGTGTACGAGGTCATCACGGCACTGGAACTCGCCGCCATCGAACGCCTCATCCGTATGCGCCCGAAGGCCGTGACGCTGACCTCGCTGGACAGGGCGCTCGACGCCATGGACGCAGCCACCGCGCGCGGCAGGACCGACGCATGGGTGCGCGCGGACGAACGATTCCACAGCCTGCTGCTCGGGCTGTGCGGCAACGCGCGGCTCGTCGCGCTCGCCTCGTCGCTCTCCGATCAGCTGCACAGGGCGCGGCTGGCCACGGTGCGGCTCAGGAGGTCGCTGGAGCCGTCGAACCGCGAGCACCGCGCAGTGGTGGAGGCCATCCACCGTGGCAACCTCCGCGACGCCCAACGGCACCACACGCGGCATCGCGCCAGGACGAGTCGCGAGATTCTCGGACTCCTGGAGCAGACCCGGCTCGGCAGCTTCTGAGGGAGATGAGGTGCAGACATGAGACAACGCAGTCGCGTCAGTCAACTGGTCGTCCGGCTGGTGGTGCTCGTCCCGATGGTGTGCCTGGTGGCCGCCGACGATCTGGCCGCGCAACCGCGAACCACCACCGTGTCGATCGTGGGCGATCAGTTCCACATCAACGGCGTACCCACCTACGAGGGCCGCACCTGGACCTCGGGCGGTGAGTCGTACCGCATCGAAGGTCTGCTGATGAACTCGCGGATGGTGCAGGGCACCTTCGACGACCTCAACCCCGCCACGCGCGGCCAATGGGCGTATCCAGACACGGGAGCGTGGGACGCGGATCGCAACACGCGGGAGTTCGTGGAGGCGATGGCCGGCTGGCGAGCGCACGGGCTGCTCGCCGTCACGGTGAACCTGCAGGGCGGATGCCCGTACGGCTACTGCCGCACACAGCCCTGGGAGAACTCGGCGTTCGCTCCCGACGGCAGCCTTCGCGATCCCTTCATGCAGCGCCTCGCGCGAATCGCGGACCGTGCAGATGCGCTCGGCATGGTCGTCATCCTCGGCTACTTCTACTTCGGACAGGATGAGCGTCTGGCCGACGAGGCGGCGGTGGCACGAGCCGTCGACAGCGCCACGACGTGGGTGCTCGACAAGGGCTATACGAACGTCATCGTCGAAATCAACAACGAGTGCAACGTCAGCTACGACCACGCCATTCTGCGATGCGACCGCGTGCACGAACTGATCACGCGAGCGAAGGGAATCACACGTGGTGGACGGTCGCTGCTGGTCAGCACGTCGCTCGGCGGCAACTCGGTGCCGCCTGCCAGCATCGTGAAGGCATCAGATTACGTGCTGCTGCATGGCAACGGCGTGAAAGATCCGAACCGCATGGTGGAGATGATTCGTCAGGTGCGGGCACTGAACGTCTACACGCCCAAGCCCATCGTCAACAACGAGGACGACCAGCCGTGGCGGGTGCCCACACAGGGGTGGGGCGATGAGGGCAACAACTTCGCGGCGGCGGCGAAGCACTACGCATCGTGGGGCTTCTTCGACTTCCGCCTCGAGGCCGAGAACAATGAGTTCAACGTCGGTTACCAGAGCATCCCCGTCAACTGGCAGATCTCCGCACCGCGCAAGCGCGAGTTCTTCGACCTGCTGGCACGGATCACGGGCAGTCCCGGGACGCCGGTGGTGGACGTCGACTGGTCGCGCGAGGTCGGGGGCATGACCGTCCGGGTGGAGCGGGTGCCCGAGGGCATGAAGGTGACGCGCGTGGAGGTGCTGGTCGACAACGCGGTGCGTGTCAGTGCGACACAGGAACCCTACGCGTTCACCCTCGACGCGCTGCCCGACGGCGGTCACTGGGTGCGGGCGCGAGTGGTGTTCCACGACGGCCGGGCGGAGCGATTCGTCGAGGCGCCGGCGGCGCGCAGTCCGTGGTGGCCGTACGGCGGTCCGGCGCGCCCCTGAGGCGGCGCGCTCGAGTTGGGCAGCCCCCTCGCTACTCCTGGCGCAGCGACCGTGCGGGCTGAATACGGAGCACGCGCCGGGCAGGCACGCAGCAGGCAGCCGCAGCCACCAGGGCGAGGCCTATTGCCACACCAACGAGCGTGAGCGGGTCGGACGGCGATACGCCGACAAGGATGCCGCGCAGGAGCACGCTCGCCGCGGCTCATTGGGCGTGAACCCGCGTCCGATGGCCGGATGCACATCAAGCAGGCCAAACAGGTTCGGCGTCGTTGCGAGGACGGCCGTGCGTGCGGAGGTGGCGGCCCCGCAGTCGCAGAACTGGATCTTTCTATCGCCAGTTCCACCTTTGACGGTCTCAGGTCCGAGCGCGCAGCATTTCAACGTCCCACCCGCGTCGGATCGAGCGGCGTGCGCGGCGCCGAGTAAGATGGCGTGCAGCCCTGCGGTTCGTGGACGTCCGCGAACCACAGCTAGTGCAGCGGACGAACAAGAGCGGGCGTGAATGCCGGACGACCAGCCACACGACAGCGCCAGAGCGGACGGGGAACTGTTCCGGCTGCTCGTTTCCCACCTCACCGACTGC
>JACDAO010000539.1 GCA_013695405.1 Acidobacteriota bacterium
CCGCGTACAGCGGCGCCAGTTCCGCCGAGACGGCGCGTGATCCGGCGATGGGGAAGTAGTCCTTGATCGCGCTGCTCACGAGGAAGCCGCGCGGTGCTGCAGCGATCGCGAAGTCGGCGAAGTCGAGGCTCCTTCCAACGAATCCCGGCAGGATCTGCTCGGCATCCTGCGGACCCGGCGCCTTCCACATCTCGGTCCACGACGTCATGTAGCAGGAAACGATGACGGCAGCGAGCCGCGGGTCGACGGCGCCAAGCAGCGCCGCCTGGGTGCCCCCGCCCGAATTGCCGGCGACCGCAAGCCGCGCCGGATCGACATCGGGGCGGCTCCCGAGGTAATCGAGGGCGCGGCGCATGTCCTGCACCATGTAGGCGCCGAGCGTGCGCCCGGACAGCAGCAGTTGCTGACCCGTCATCGAATGCTCACGTGTGCCGATGCCGACCCGCGAGCCGCCCTTGACCGGGTCCAGGTACTCGATGCGCTCGCCCTGGCCCACCGGGTCGTACGCGAGCACGAGGAACCCGCGCCGGACGAGCGAGACCCACGCGTTCTGGTAGGTGGGGGCGGCCTTGCCCTCGTCGGCATGCCCGGCCGTGCCGAGCACTGCGGGGAACGGCCCGGGGCCATCCGGCACGTAGGCGTTCGCCGTGACGCGGAAACCAGGCAGGCTCTCGAACCACAGGTGCTCGATGCGGTAGCCCTCGCGACGGCTGGTGCGCGTGATGGTCGCGTTCAACGGCGCGGCGGAGGTTGGCAAGAGCCCGAGCGTGTCCGCGATGGCTGCCCGGACCTCGCGCTGCCTCGCCTCGATGGCTGCGCGTGTGGTCAGGGTCGCCATCTCGGCGCGTCGTGCCTCGAGCGCGGCCTTGGCCTTGCCGTCCAGCCAGGCGTCGAACGCCACCTGCTGCGGTGACGCCGCCGGCAGCGGCTGGGAGGTGAGGAGCGACGTGCCAGCAACGAGCGTGGCGGCGACGAAGAGGCCGGCCACGCGAGTGCGAGCCCTCCGCCTCGATTGGTAAGGCCCTCTGTTCGGGCGGGCCGTCTCCGCAGGTGCGCCAGCCATGAGTCGGAAGCCTATCGCACATGCAACAACGGGCGGCTCGATGAGTCGCCCGTTCCGGAGATTGACGACAGGGACGGCCTCGGCAAGGGGTCCCTGCCTTGCGACGCGCCCTACACCACCGCCGACGACTACGCGAGCGCGGCGACTGGTTCGCGGGCGGCGCGGCGCTTCTCGGCGCTGGCGCGCACGAGGAACTTCGCGTAGGGCACCACCTGCTTGATCGCGGCCACGTTCATCTGACATGGGCTCAGGCAGGTCGGGCACTTCTCGTCACGGATGTACTTGCGGTGCGCCTGCGACTCCTGCTTGAAGTAGATCGCTTCCGGATTCTCCTCGAGCACGTTGCCGACGACGTTGCTGTTCTCGCAGAAGAACACCCCGCCATCGGGGTTCAGCATCACCCCCTGGGTCTGGAACGGGCACGGCGCCGTGCGGTGGTAGCCGTTGCCGATCATGTCCGCGTAGTGCAGGTAGATGTAGTTCTGCCCGTCGAGCAGCGGGTCGTGCCGCACCCTGTCCATGAAGAACTCGCGCATCCGCTGTTCTTCGGCGTTCACCGGCTTGATGTCCTTGGCCAGGTCGGCATTGCCGAGCATCGCCTCGGTGAAGCGCACCATGTTGAACACGATGTCGAGTTTCTCGCGTCGCGCCCACGACAGGATGTTCTCGGCATCGTCGAGGTTCATCGAGAAGATGGTGGTCGAGATGCCGAAGTTGAAGGGGTAGGTCTGCTGCAGCGCCTTCATCGCGGCTATCGTCTGCTCGGCCTTGTCGAAGCCACGCTTCACCCGGCGCACCTCGTTGTGCATGTCGCCGACGCCGTCGATCGAGACCCGCGCGCTGAAGATCACGCCGCGCTCGTGACACAGTTCGACGATCCTGGTGAGCATTGGAATGCCACGGTGGGGGGTCAGCCCGGTGGTGTTCAGGGTCAGCTTGCGCAGCCGCGGCAGCTTGTCGATCATCACCCGCACAATGTCCACCAGGTCGTTGCGGGTGGTCGGCTCGCCGCCCGAAATGCTGGCATTCTCGACGTTCTTCCACAGCTTCGAACTGAAGACCCGCTCGATTTGCTCGAGCGTCATGTCTTCCTTGCGGTTGCCGCGGGTCCAGTTGCTGCACATGGTGCAGCGCGCGTCGCACACGAAGGTGACGTGGAAGATCAGGACGGTCGGGTAGAGGGCCCGGACTCGGCCGATGTAGCTGTTGACAAAATCCCGAGGCGCGCTGAGGGCCGCCTTGGCGAGGTACTTGGCCGCGTAGACTTGCGCCATAAGTTTCTGATTCTACAGCCGATAGCCCCGGCGGTCAAAGTTTGCCGACCGGCCCGTCCGCGGCGTGGTCGGGGCTCGGACGCAGGTAGAGCCAGGCCCCGGGCAGGTTGCCGACCAGCCCCGACAGCACGATCAGCGTGGTCAGCGCCAGTGACTGCGGGTCAGGTACCCCGAGCGGCCGGAGCAACCAGATCATCACGCCCTGCGGCAGCCCGAAGCCGCTCACCGACAGCGGCAGCAGCAGCATCAGCAGGCCGATCGGCATGAACACCAGGTAATAGCTGAACGGCACGGTCATGCCCAGCGCGAGGCCGAGTCCGTACGCCTGGACGATCCGGAGCAGTTGCACCAGCAGCGACAGCGCGAACACCGACGCCAGCGTGCGTGGCGTGGCGCGATAAGCGGCGATGCCGTCGGCGAGCCGCAACGGCAGCCTGACCGGCGTCCAGCCGTGCCAGGCCGCCGGCAGCCAGCGTAGCCAGCGATCGGCCCAGCACAGCGCCGCCGACCCGACGACGACCGCGGCGGCGCTGACCGTGGACACCGCCTGCACCTGCGGGTCGGGATGAGCGCGGGCGTAGATGGCCACGCCGATGGTGCCCATC
>JACDAO010000553.1 GCA_013695405.1 Acidobacteriota bacterium
GTCTCGCGGTTGGCCTGCCGATCGCGGCGGCAGGACAGCTGCTGCGGATCTGGGCCGCCGGCCATCTCGAGAAGAGTCGCGAGGTGACCTCGTCGGGCCCCTACCGCCTGACCCGACACCCGCTCTACCTCGGCTCGGTGCTGATGGGCGCGGGGCTGGCGGTGGCGGCGCGACACTGGCTGGTCGCGTCGCTGATCGCCACCTATTTCGCAGCCACGCTGTGGACCGCGATCCGCACCGAGGAAGCGTATCTGCGCGCGACCTTCGGCGTCGCATACGACCACTACGCTGGCGGGTCGTCGGCGAGCGTCAGCCGCCGGTTCAGCATCGGGCGGGCCTGGCGCAACAAGGAGTATCGGGCACCGATCGGGCTGGCCGCGCTGGCCGCGTACCTGTTCTGGCGCGCGCTGCATCGGTAAGCGTTCCGCGCCACTCCCCGGTGATTCGCCGGTCGCCCTCGGTACGGGCCGTCTCGCCCCGTCATGGCCCCCATCATGTTCTTGACATTGATTGGGGCAGGCCCCACTCTAGCGTCCATTCCGGTGCAGGTGCCCTTTCGGGCGCCAGTCAGCCGGCGCCGGCACGGGCCGCCCGCCTGCTGATTCCCGTTCCGGGCTGTCGCGTCTCCAGTGGCGTGGTTGCCCGGTTTTCGTGTTTCTACGCAGGAGGTGGATCGTGAATGTTCGTCTCTCCAGGCTCGGTCAGAGCCTGCTGGCGGCCGTGCTGTTGGTGACAGCGCCCGGCCTGGCCGCCGCACAGACCGGCACATCGTCGCTCGCCGGGACGGTTACCGACGACCAGAAGAGTGCCGTTCCCGGCGCCGCGGTCACGGTCGCCAGCACCACGACCGGGTTGTCGCGCGATGTCGTCACCAACGAGAACGGCGGCTACCAGTTGGTGGCGCTGCCGCCGGGGGCCTACAAGGTCACGGTGTCCCTGGCCGGATTCAAGACGAGCGTGGTCGACACGGTGCAACTGGGGACGGACTCCGCCCAGCGGCTCGATGTGGTGCTGGCCGTCGGCGGCATCGAGGAAAGCGTCCAGGTGCAGGCCGAGGCTCCGATCATCAACTCGACCGATGCCAGCCTCGGCAACGTGATCGGCACGCGGCAGATCCTCAGCCTCCCGCTGGAAGCACGTAATCCGGTCGGCCTGCTGTCGCTGCAGACCGGCGTGGTGTTCATTCCGCGCAACAACCCGGAGACCACCGTCGATCCGCGCTACGGCGCGGTGAGCGGCGCGCGTGCCGACCAGGGCAACGTCACACTCGACGGCATCGATGTCAACGACGGGCAGAACCAGAATGCCTTCACGTCGGTCCTGCGCCTGACGCTCGACTCGGTGCAGGAGTTTCGCGTCACCACCAGCAGCTACGGTGCCGACGCCGGCCGTTCGAGCGGCCCGCAGGTCTCGCTGATCACCAAGAGCGGCACCAACAGCGTCCGGGGCTCCGGGTACTACGTCAACCGCGACACGCAGTTCTCGTCCAACGAGTACTTCAACAAACTCTCGCAGCTCAAGGCCGGCAACGAGAGCAAGCCACCGCTGCTCAACAAGAACATCTTCGGCGGGTCCGTGGGCGGGCCGATCGCCAAGGACCGGGCCTTCTACTTCGTCAATTACGAGGGGCTGAAGGAGAAGCGCGAGTCGGTCGTGGAGCGGGCGGTCCCCTCGGCGGCGATGCGCGACGGGGTGCTGACTTATCGCTGCGCGACGGCGTCGGCCTGCCCCGGGGGAGCCGTGCAGGGCTTGGCCAACACCCACCAGATTCCGGCCGGCTCCTACGGGCTGACGCCGGCCGAACTGCGGCGCGTGGACCCGACCGGACTCGGGGCCAACCTGGCCGCGTCGCAGTACTGGCAGCAGTATCCGCTGCCGAACTTCGACGGGCGTGACGGCGCCAACATCATGGGCTTCAGGTTTCCGGCGCCGCTCGACAACCAGTTCAATACCTATATCGCGCGCGGCGACTACCGCATCACCTCGGCGCAGTCGCTGTTCACGCGGTTCAACACGCAGCGCGACGAGATCGTGACGGTGCCGCAGTTCCCAGGGTCGCCGGCCAACACCACCCGCGAAGTGGCCAACTGGGGCTTTGCGACCGGTCATGACTGGGTGCTGGGATCGAACATGGTCAACACGTTTCGCGCCGGGTACACCAAGATCGACAGCGCGACGCTGGGGCGGCAGACGGCCCGCGCGGTGGTCTTCCGCTTCCTCGACAACTACGAGGCGCTCACCGCCACCTCTGGCCGTGAACTGGGTACCTTCAACGTCGTCAACGACTTCTCGTGGATCAAGGGCAGTCACACGATGAAGGTGGGAACCAACCTGCGCTGGCTGCGGAACGACACGTTCACCAATGCGTCGTCATTCTTCGGCGGATCCGCCAACGGATCGTGGACCTCCGGCGTCGGGCGGCGGTACATGCCGGGCGGCGCCTGCCCGGCGCCGGCCAACTGCGCGGGGCTGCCGGCGGTGGCCGCGAACGGACAGGCCACGTACGCCGACACGTTCATCAATTTGATTGGGGCAGTCACCCAGACGACTGCGCGCTACAACTACACCATCGATGGCGGCGTACTGGCGGAAGGCGCGCCGCTGCCGCGCCAGTACGTGGCCAACGAGTACGAGGTCTACGTGCAGGACCAGTGGCGTATCGGTGAGAACTTCACGCTCACCGGCGGGCTGCGCTACAGCCTGTTTCCCCCGGTCTACGAGGGCAACGGCCAGCAGGTCGTGCCCAACGTCAACATCGGCAACTGGTTCGACCAGCGCGCCCGGAACATGGCGGCAGGCGTCCCGTCCAGTGGCGACCCGATCATCTCCTTTGTCCCGGGCGGCGCGGCCAACGACGGGCCGGCCTGGTATCAGTACGACAAGAACAACTTCGCGCCGCGCGCCAGCTTCGCCTGGACGGTGACCCCGAAGACGGTCGTGCGCGGCGGCTACTTCCTGGTCTACGACCGGATCGGGTCCGGCCTGGCCACGCAGTTCAACGACGTCGGGTCGTTCGGCCTGGCCACGCAGTTGAGCAGCCCGTTCGGCGCCAACAACGAGACCAGCACGGCGATCCGCTTCAGGGACATCGGGACGATTCCGACGACCTATCCCGGCCCGCCCCCCGCGTCGTTCCCGGCCACGCCACTGCTCGGAACCGGAGTAATCACCTCGGCCATCGACCAGAACTTGCGTACGCCCTACTCGCACGCCTACAACCTCACCCTGAGCCGCGACCTCGGGAAGAATTTCTCGATCGACGCGACCTACGTCGGCCGCCAGGGCCGGAACCTGATGGTCCGTCGGGACGCAGCCATGCCGCTCAACCTCACGGACCCGGCCTCGGGCGTGGACTATTTCACCGCGGCCAATCAGCTGATTCTCGGCGCTCAGGCCAACGGCGTCGCCAATCTCGCACCGATCCCGTATTGGGAGAACCTCTTTCCCGGCGCGGCGCGCGGCGGGCTGACGGCGACCCAGGCGATGGCCGGCGTGTTCCTGGCCAACGGGCCCGACTACATCACCGCGCTGTACGACGCCGACCAGTCCTGCCTGCCGTCGTGCAGCCGGTTCGGACCTTTCGCCTACTTCAACCAGCAGTACGACTCGCTGGCGGTGCAGAGTTCGCTGGCCAGGTCTGGCTACAACTCGCTGCAGATGTCGCTGCGCAAGCGCTACAGCAGCAACTACCAGTTCGACGCCAATTACACCTACGCAGTGGCCAAGGACCACGGCTCCGCGGTGGAACGGGGTTCGTCGTTCGGCAATTTCGCGGCCGGCGGCTACTCGGGCTTCCTGGTCAACTCGTGGGCGCCCGATCTGCAGTACTCGTTCGCCGACTTCGACGTCCGCCACCAGGTCAACGTCAACGCCCTGTCCGAGCTGCCGTTCGGCAGCGGCAAGGCGTTCGGCACCAACGCCGGACCGGTGCTCAATGCGCTGATCGGCAACTGGTCGGTGTCTGGCATCTACCGCTGGACCAGCGGCTTCCCGTTCAACGTCTACAACTGCCGCTCGTGCTGGGCGACAAACTGGAACATCCAGGGGAATGCGGTCCTGCTCAATCCCGACCGGCTGCCGGAACTCGAGCGGACCCCCAATGCGGTCGGCGGGCAGCCGAGCCCGTACGCCAATGCCACCGAGGCGTTGACCGCGTTCCGTCGCGCCACCCCTGGCGAATCGGGTGTGCGCAACCTGCTGCGGGGCGATGGCTACTTCGGGATCGATGCCAGCCTCGGCAAGGCGTTCACCATGCCGTTCGGCCACCGGCTGATGTTCCGGTGGGATGTTTTCAATCTCACCAACTCGGTGCGGTTCGACACCGCGACGCTGGACATGTTCCCGGACATCGCCACGTCGTTCGGCCGCTACAACGGCACGCTGGCCGGCTGTGACGGCGCCGCCAACCGCTGCATGCAGCTCAACCTGCGGTACGAGTTCTGACGCCGAGCCCGAGCGACCCAGCCGCGCGGGCGGGTCGCTCGGGTCGGGCTGTCACGCGTCGGTCCAGTGATCCGTTACGGCATCTTCGCGTACATGTCCGGGACCGTGAACCCCCAGCTCTTCAACTGACGCGCCCACGGTCCGAGGTCGGCCCTCGTGATGCGCGCCACATCCATCGAAATGATCTCCGGCACGTCCTGTTTGAGATGCACCTTGTCGATGATGCGCTGGACCGACTCGTAGCCCCACATGTAGGTAGGCTGGGCAAGCAGCACCGGGACAAGCCCTTTGTCCACATACACGAGCTGCGCGGGTAGTGCACCGACTGCGACGATCTTGACCTTCGTCGGACCGAGATCCGACAACAGCCTCGGCGTGAAGAGCGGCCATCCGCCGACCATCGCCCAGCCCTGGATCTGCGGGTTTGCCTTCTGCACGCGGACCACTTCGGCGGCCGCGTCCCTCACCGTTTCGGCGTGGTTGAAGGTGCCGACGATCCTGATGCCCGGATTCTTTGCGGCTTCCTTCTTGACCCCGTCCACCCGCTTGCGCAGGTTCGGCGCGTTCGGGTTGCCCGCGAGGATCGCCACCGAGCCCTTCTTGCCAATCTGTGCGGCCAGCTCGCGCATCAGCGTCTCCCCCGTCTTCTCGTCATCCATGCCGTAGAACGCGAAGCGTTTCGACTCGGCCGCGTCGCTGTCGAATGTCATCACCGGCACCCCGCGAGCGACGGCATCGTCGATCGCGCCGGTGACCTTCTCGGCGTCGGAACACGAAATCAGGATGGCGCTCACGCCTTCGGTGACCGCCTGTGCAATCTTCTGCGCCTGGACCTGTCCGTCTTCGTCGGACGGCGTCATCCAGACGATCTCGATGGGGATGCCGTGCCGCAGCGCGAGTTCCTGCGCGGCGGTCTCAGCGCCTTTGCGCGCCGACAAAAAGATCGGGTTCGACGCGCTTTTCGCGATCATCGCGATCCGCAGACCTGGAGCGCGCGCCGGGGCGGTTGTCGCCGCCGGCGCGCCCTGCTGCTCGCCACTGCATCCGCTCAGCCAGCCCGCGACCACCATCACGATCAGCGCGGTCGTCACTCGTGACTTCATCTCTGCCTCCCGCACAGTGCCGTTCACCCACCAGGACTGTCCTCTTGTGGCCCCGCACGAGCCGCGCCGCGAAGGGACGTGCGGGTGCGACGCTTCTGAGGCATCACCTCAACTGGCCAGGATTCGCGGATTGAGCCGCCAGAATATCCGGAATCCCAGATGCGGGCGCGACAAATTCTGACGGCATCTGTACCGGAATCTTGGCCGCCTGCCGGTCGCTTGACGCCCTCGCCGTATGCCCGTGTATAATCTGCAGTCTGCCGCATGTGGGTCTGGTGCGGCATCCGGCCTGCGCTCGCGGGCCGGAACCAGCCGGACAGGGCGGTTAGCTCAGTTGGTAGAGCACCGGTCTTACACACCGGCTGTCACAGGTTCGAGTCCTGTACCGCCCACCATCCGTCGCGTTGGTGGCGACGATGGCGAATCGGATGGCTTGCCATCGGGCGCTGGACTCGAACGGCACGTATTGCGGGGTCGTAGCTCAGTTGGTTAGAGCGCCGGCCTGTCACGCCGGAGGCCGCGGGTTCGAGCCCCGTCGACCCCGCCACTCCACATCTTGTCCCGCAATCGTCTGCAGCCGGTGAGCCGAAAGGCGCACTGGCTGGGTTGCCGACGCACGTCGAGGGGGATCGGGAGCTGCAGGAGTGACCATGACCACGGTCTTGACACGACGTTTCTATTGTTGTAGAAATATAGTCATGACAGTCAGCGACGCGAGTGTCACTCGATACGCCGACATGTTTGCCGCGCTCGGGGCAGAGCCGCGACTGAGGATTGTGCGCCTGCTGCTCTCCGTTCATCCCGACGGCATGGTCGTGGGCGACATCCAGGCCGAGACTGGCATCGCCAGTTCCACGCTTTCGCATCACCTCGAAAAGCTCAGGAT
>JACDAO010000555.1 GCA_013695405.1 Acidobacteriota bacterium
TGACCTACCGCTACGCCCCACTCGGTGTCGCTGGCACGACGCCCCGGCATCGGCTCGACACACGCTACCGTGGCGTCGATCTGGGCGGGCTGTCCGCGCTTGCCGGACTCGACGGCATGGACGTGGCGGGCCGGGCCGACGGCCATCACCTGCTCGAGTTCACCTCGGGGCAGTTCGACCGGCGGACCGGCAACGGCGAGATGCTGATCAGCGCACCCGACGGGCAGCGGATGCAGGGTCGCGATCTGATCGAGTTGCCGGCGCCACGCGCCGCCGGCGTGGGGGCGCGCCTCGACCGCGATCTGCCGCTCGGACGCGTGCCGATCGCCGCCGAACTCCACTACCGCTATCAGGGCGCGTGGCTCGATCTCGACCGCAGTTACGTCAGCACGCCCGAGACCTACGTCGAGTTCAGCGGCCGGACGCAGTCCGGCGAGGCTTCCGATGTTGCCTTCCATGTGACCAGCCGGGACTGGCAGCAGAGCAATCGACTGCTCGCGGGGATCATGACGGCCGCGGGGGCGCGGACCCGACCGGTCGAGGTCAGCGGGTCCGGCACCTTCGACGGCCGCATGCTCGGCCGATTCCGGATGCCCCGCGTCCAGGGCCAGTTCGCGGGGCGTGACTTGCGCGCCTGGGACGTCAACTGGGGCGCGGCGCGGACTGCGCTGGTGATCGAGGACGGCTACGTCGACCTCACCGGCGCCGAGATGGAGCAGGGCAACGGCCGGATGCAGGTCTCGGGGCGTTTCTCGCTAGGCTTTCCCCGCCGCGACGGCGGCGAGGAGCTTCGCGCCCGGGTGCAGCTGTTCGACTGGCCGCTGCGCGACTTGCGGCACGCCTTCGCGCTCGACGCCTACCCGGTCGACGGCCCGCTCTCCGGCGACTTCCACCTCGACGGCCTGTACCGCGGACCACACGGCTACGGCCGGATGCGCCTCGGCGAGAGCTCTGCCTACCGCGAACCGATCGGCAGCGCGACCTCGGCGCTGCGCTTCGATGGCGCCGGCGTGCACCTCGAGGACATCGAGATCGACAAGGGCGGCGGTCGCGTCGCCGGCACCGCCTACGTCGGCTGGGACGGCAGGTTCCGGTTCCAGGTCGAAGGTCGCGGCATCCCGCTGCCCGCGCTGCGGGCGCTGACCTACGAGGGCGTTCCACTGACTGGTCAGCTACGCTTCACCGCCTCGGGCGACGCCACCTTCCGCGCGCCGCGCTACGACGTGCGCGCGGCGATCGACGACCTGTACGTGGCCGACGAGGGCGTTGGCCAACTCACCGCGCAGTTGTCGATTCGCGAGCAGCAGCTGTTCATCGAAGCCCTCGAGATCGCGTCGTCGCGGCTCGCGGTGTCGGGCACCGGCCGACTGCCGATGGACGACACCTCGGACGCAGACCTGACGCTGACCTTCGCCAACACCTCGCTCGATCCGTACGTCCGCGCCTTCAGCCCGACCTTCTCGCCGTTCACCAGCGCGGTGGGATCGGGGGCGCTGCGGGTAGTCGGCCCGCTCGACGACCGCACCCGGCTGCGCGGCGACTTGCGTATCGACGCGCTGCGGGTGCAGTTCATCGACTACCAGATCCGCAACGACGGGCCGGTCCGGCTGGTGCTGGCCAACGACGCGCTGCAGATCGACCGGATGCGCCTGGTCGGCGAGGGCACCCGGCTCGACGTCGCCGGCGACGTGCGGCTCGACACCGAGCGGATCAGCATCCGCCTGCTCGGCGATGCCAACCTCGGGCTGCTGCAAGGCGTGATCAGCGACGTGCGTGCCTCGGGCTCGGCCGAAGTGCAGGCCGAGATCAGCGGCCCATGGGCCTCGCCGGTGGTCGGGGGCAGCGCGCTGCTGCAGGACGGCCGGTTGCGTTACGGGTCGCTACCGCATTCAGTCGAGGACATCAACGGACAGGTGCGCTTCGACACCGGCGGCGCCTCGCTCGAAGGCGTGACCGCGCGGCTCGGCGGCGGCCCGATCACCTTCGGCGGCCGGGTCACCTTCGCCGGGCTCAGCCCGCGTGAGTTCAACGTCACCGCGACCGGCTACGAAATGCGGATCCGCTACCCGGAAGGCGTCCGGTCGCTGATCGACGCGCAACTGGCGCTGCGCGGCCCGGTTGCCGAGCCGACCGTGAGCGGCAGCGTGCAAGTCCGCGACGCCGTGCTGACGCGTTCGATCGACACCAGCGGCACCGGAGTGTTCGGCCTGGCCGGCGGTGGCGGCCCGGCCGCCCCGGTGGTGGTCGTCTCGTCGTACCCGCTGCGCTTCGACATCCGCGTGACCGCCGAGTCGACGCTGCGGATTGCCAACGGCTCAGCGCGCCTGGTCTCGAGCGCCGACCTGACACTGCGCGGGACGTACGACCGGCCGCAGCTGTTCGGCCGGGCCGAGATCGAGCGCGGCGAGGTGTTCTTCGAAGGCCAGCGCTATCGCGTGAGACGGGGCGTGGTCGACTTCTCGAACCCGACCCGGATCGAGCCGTTCTTCGACATCGAGGCCGAGACCCGCGCCCAGGTGCCGGGCCAGATCTACATCGTCACGTTCCGGGTCTCCGGCACCCCCGACCGATTCGTGTTCGACCTGTCGTCGGATCCGCCGCTCAACGCCGTCGACATCATGGCGCTGCTGTTCGGTGACGTGCGCGACCCGCAGAACGCCGAGTTGCGGGCGCTGCGTACGCCGAACCAGACCGAGCAGGATCTGATCGCCGCGCGGGCGGCGCGCCTGCTCGCCAGCCCGATTGCCCAGAACGTCGGCCGCGTCGCCGAGCAGGCACTGGGCGTCGACTCGGTGCAGATTACGCCGTCGCTCGGCGACCTCTCCAGCCAGCAGTCGTCGCGGCTCAGCCCTGGCGCTCGCCTGACGATCGGCAAGCGCATCAGCGAGCGGCTCTACCTCACCTATGCACAGCTGCTGACGTCGTCGCAGCGGGATCAACTGATCCTGCTCGAGTTCACGCAGAGCGATCGACTGTCGTGGATCGTCTCGCAGAACGAGGACGACACCTACGCCGTCGACGTCCGGGTGCGCCACATCTTCTGATGTCCATGGGTGCCGGCGTGTTCGCCCTCGTCGTGCTCCTGGTGGCTGCCTCGGGCGCCGTCGCCCAGCCCGCGCCGGCGCAGGAGGTCGACGCGCGTCCGGTGGCGTCGGTGCAGGTGGTGCTGGACGGCGACGTCGTCCGCGACGAGACCCTCGACCGGTTGATCGACGTGCGCGCCGGCGAGCCGATCGACGGCGCCCAGGTGCGCACGTCGATTGAGCATCTCGTGCACCTCGGCCGGTTCTCGACCGTGGACGTCGTGGCCGAGCCGGACGGGATGGGCCTGCGCGTCCGGTTCGAACTGCGGTCGGCGCAGCGGATCGGCGAGATTCGCGCCGAAGGAGCGATTGCCTCGATGGCCGACCCGCTGGTGGCCAGTGCGCGGGAACGTCTCGGCAGCGGCGCGCTGGCGGTCCGCGCTCCCGAAGCACTGGCGGCGGTGCAGGACACGCTGGGCCAGCGTGGCCATCTGCGCCCGCAGTTGACCACCCGGCTCGATCCGACCGGCCGGCGCGACGTGGTGACGCTGGTGATCGGCGGCGAGCCCGGCCCGCGCTGGCGGGTCGGCCGGGTGACGGTCACCGGAGTGGCCGACGGTGCGGCGTCGATCGAGGCGCGTCGTGTGCTCGACCTGACTGCCGGCACGCCCTACGACGTCACCGCGATCGATGCCCGCGTGCAGCGCTACACCGACCGGCTGCGCGCCGACGGCTACTACGAGGCGGTGGTCCGGACCACGCCAGTGCCGGCGACCGCACCGGCAACCATCGACCTGGCGGTCGACGTGTCGACCGGGCCGCTGGTCACGCTGACGTTCGAAGGCGATCCGCTGCCCGGCGACGTGCAGCGGCAACTGGTGCCGGTGCGCGAGGAGGCGAGCGTCGACGAGGACCTGCTCGAGGACTCGCGCGCGCGCATCACCAGCTGGCTCCAGGGGCGCGGCTACTGGCGGGCGCGGGTTTCGTACTCGCGCCGCCAGACCGACGCCGGTCTCGACGTCGTCTTCACGATCGCGCGCGGCCGCCTGTACGAGGTGCAGGACGTCGCGATCGGCGGGGTCCAGGCGCTGCCCGATCCGACCGTGCGCGAGCAGCTCGACATCCGCGTTGGCGAGCTGTTCACGCCTGCCGCGCTGAGCCGCGGCGTCGCCGCGATCACGCAGCTGTACCAGAACAGCGGCTTCCCGGGCGTGCGTGTCGAGCAGTCGGTGGTGGACGTCAGCGCGCCGTCGTTGTCGGCCGACGTGCG
>JACDAO010000588.1 GCA_013695405.1 Acidobacteriota bacterium
ATGCAGCTCATCATGGACGGCGTGCCCGAACCGGTCGGCATGGGTCAGGCCTCGCTGATGATCCCGCTCGCGCCCGACATGCTGCGCATCCAGCGGTACTACGAGGCCGCGGCGCCCGAGGCCTTGCCGCCGTTCGACACCTGGCCGGCGGCGACGGACAGCCCGGTGCGCTTCGATCGGCGGGCGGTGACCGTCGCCGGCACGCCGGGTGCCAGGCCGTGGGCGATCGCCAACGTACGGCTGCTCGACCTGGACGACAACGGAACCCTGGAGATGGTCGCCTCCGACATGCGCGCGGGGGTGGTGCTGGCCGGGCCGGCGAACGGGTCCGCCGCGCTGACCGTGATCGCCGAAATACCCCACCCGTCGCACATCGAGCTCGTCGATCTCGACAAGGACGGCCGGCAGGACCTGGTCATCGGCGACCTCGGCTCGTTCCAGCCGGCCGATCATCGCAACGGCGCGGTCGTCTGGCTGAGACGCGGCGAAGGGGGAGCGTACACCGCGGTCCGCCTGGCCGAGGGCTTGGGCCGGGTCGCCGACGTCCGGGCCGCCGACTTCGACGGCGACGGCGATCTCGACCTCGTCGCGGCGGTGTTCGGCTGGCGCGCCACCGGCAGCATCGTGCTGCTCGAGAACCGCACCACCACCTGGTCGTCGCCGAAATTCGTGGTCGCTGAACTTGACACGCGGCACGGCGCGATTCACGTGCCGGTGGTCGACCTCAACAAGGACGGCAAGCCCGACATCGTCGCACTGCTTGCGCAGGAGCACGAGACCGTCATCGCGCTGATCAACACCGGCAAGGGCGCGTTCCGCACCGAGACGATCTTCGCGGCGCCACATCCCAACTGGGGCTCGTCGGGGATCGAGCCGGTCGACCTCGATCGCGACGGCGACCTCGACATCCTGCATACGCACGGCGACACCTTCGACGACTTCGTGCTCAAGCCATATCACGGCGTGACCTGGCTCGAGAACACCGGCACCTACCCGTACACGGTACGGCACCTGGCGCAGCTGCCCGGGGCGCACCGCGCCCTGGCGGCGGATCTCGACGGTGACGGCGATCTCGACGTGGTGGCCAGCGCGATGGTCGCCGGCGGCGGCGGCGCGCAGGAGCCGTCACTGGCGTCGGTGGTGTGGCTGGAGCAGACGCAGCCCGGCAGATTCGTGCGTCACACCATCAAACTGGGCGCCCCGGACCACGCCACCCTCGACGTGGGCGATGTCGACGGCGATGGCCGGCCCGACGTCGTGGTCGGCTCGTTCGCGTTCGACAAGCTGCTGGAGAGCACCGTCGATCTGTGGCGGAACGTCGGCCGCCGGTGACGACGCCGCCGGCGATGACGCGTAGGCGCCGGCGATGACGCGTAGGCGCCGGCGATGACGCGTAGGCGCCGGACTTGTCCGGCGCTAGATGGCGACCGTCGGACAAGTCCGACGGCTACGGTCCGGCGCGCGATGGCGACCGTCGGACAAGTCAGACGGCTACGGTGCGGCGGCTCACTCGATGCGGAACCGAGCGGTCTTGCTGTCGGTGCCACGGGCGTCGCCGACGGTGACACGCAGTTCGTACACTCCCGGCGGCAGCGTGTCGATCGGCAGCCGCTGCAGCTGCGGCACGCGCCCTTCCGGATCGGCGCCAGACACCTCGAGTGGTGCCGACGACACCACCCGCCCCTGTGACAACAACTCGATCCGGCCTGCCACCGCCGACGCCTTTCCCTGGTAGGCGGTGAAGAAGAAAACCAGTTCCTTGTCGGCGGCACGCCGGACCGGCACCCCCACGTCCGGGTAGAGCAGCAGATCGCCGACGTACAACGGATTGGTGGCATCGCGATCGCTGGCCGCGACGCGCTCGGCTCGCCGCACGATCACCACGCTGCTGACGCGGGCATGCGACTCGCCTGGCCCAGGGACGGTGACCGTCGAGACCCGCGCGCTGCCCCGCCCGGTCTTGGCGTCGTAGGCCATCACTTCGACGGTGTACGCGCCCGGCAACAACTCCGGCTGGCGGTAGAACAGGATCTCGCCACGCCTGGCCGCGTCCAGCTCCGACGTCTGCCCGTCGAGCAGGTATTGCTGGCTGGTCTTGTAGACGATCCGATTGGTGGTATCACGCACCCGGACGACGACCACCGCTTCGGCGCTGTACGTGCGCTCGGCCTCGCTGACGTCGTAGTGGAGCGCCTCGGTCGGCAGCTGCACGAGAATCGTCGTGAGCCCGGGCCGCTTGCGTTCGGGGAACGACAAGCCACCGGCGCGAATCGCGAAGTCGTTGGGCAGCGGCGCGCGATCCAGTTCGGCCAGTGGACGGGCCTCGTAGCCGAGCACCGGCGTCGGACCGAGCGATCGCACCGCGAAGTAGCCGCGCCTGGCGAAGACCCGCGCCCCCGGACGCGACACCTTGACGTCGATCTCCCGGAACTGCCCGTCGAAATTCTGGTTGCCCGGGGCGTACGTCAGGACGTAGTGGAAGCGCATGTCCTCTTCGATGCGCCGGAACGCCGACTGCAGGTCGTTGGTCTCGCGCACGAGGAAGCCGCCGGTATCGCGTGAGAGATCGCCGAGACCGGTATGCGGATCCATCCGCAACATGTCCTCGTTGCGCTCCATCATGCGCAACATGGAGCCGCTCAGGGGCTGTCCGCCAGACTCGATCTGCACGACGCGCTCGGTCCCTGCAGCCGTCATCTCCCGCCGCACGTCGCCGACCGTGCTTTCGGCCCGCAGGCCAGACGCGTCCACCGCGTAGATCGTCACGTTGGCGCGGTTGGCGGTGTCCACCACCGATCGGAACGCGGTCTGCGCAGCTGGAGGTACGGCCAGCCCCTCCGAGAAGAACACGATTGTTTTGCGACCCGGTTGTTCCTGCAGACTCGCGACCACCGACAGCAGCGCGTTGGTGGTGCTGTAGCCCTGCTGCTCGCGCTCCAGTGTGTCGAACAGCTCCAGCATGCGGCCTTCCATGCGGTTCTGCCACAACTCGACTTCGAGGCTCCCGACGGCCTGCGCGCCCAGGTTGGACGGGCCAAGCTGGTTTGCTGCGACCGTGCCCGCAAGTTGCGGGAGCAGTGTGTTACGCCGCTCCTGCAGATCGACCATGCGTTTGTCCCGCGGCTGGAACTGCGAGGCGCTGAGCCCCGCGATTGCCTGCAGTGCCTGGCGTACGGCCGCCGCGTCGCGGGTGAATGGCTGCAACAGGTTGACCTGGAGGTCGATGGCGAAGACCGCGGTGCGATCGGCGAGCCGACCGTTGAGCGGCACGCCAGACATTGCCGCCCGCTGGGCGAGCGCGCGCGCCTCGGGCGCGAGCCGATCGAACACCAGCGCGGTCAGGCCGCTCCGAGAGTCGTCGTCGAGCACCTCGTCCGAATCAGGTGGAGCTGGGGCGGAGGTGACTCGACCGCGCTTCTTCGGAGTGACCGCGATGCCGACACCACGATTGGCCACCGTGAACGACCCGAGCGTCTGGCGCAGCCGGTCCTCGTAGAGCTCGAACTGGTCGGCGGTCAGATCGGTGATCAGCGCGCCCTTGCTGTCACGCACGACCACGTCCACGACGATCGCCGTGGAGGTGGTCTCGAAGCGCTGCGCGGACGGCGCGCCCGGCGTCCCCGGGTACTCCGGGTTGGGGCGGGTCTGGGCGCGCACTGCACCCGACACGGCGCACAACACGCCGAGCACGAGCGTCGTCCACCGCGCGACTGACCTGGTCATCACGCCACTGCCCTCAGGTTCATCGGGCACCCTCGGGGTCCGACGCGGTCGCTACGCCAGGGCCGCGGCGATGCCGCGCATGTACGCGAGCGACTCGCGCATCCCGTCCACCGGATCCTTCTCGTTGATCTCGTACTCGAGCGCAACATGCCCGGCGAACTTCATCGCCACCAGCGCCTTGAAGACGCCGACGACGTCGAGCACGCCGCGACCGACTTCGACCTGGCTGGTCTTGTCGCTCATGTCGGTGAGGTCCTTGATGTGCAGGTCGAGCAGGCGTGGGCCGGCATCGGCGATCGACTTGACGATGTCGGCCTTGGCACGCACCGAGTGCCCGATGTCCATACACAGCCCCAGCCGGGGGTCGCGTCCCTGTACGCGCGTGAGCACGTCCGAGGGCGCCGGATACCACTGATCTTCGGGACCGTGATTGTGGATCGCGGCCTTGATGTCGAATTCCTTGACCATCTTCTCGAGCGTGTCGAGCGCGTCAGGATTCGGGGAACACACCACCAGCGGCATGCCGGCCAGCTTGGCGTACTCGAAGTCCTTGCGCATCAGCGCTTCGTCGTTGGTCTTCCAGGTCAGCGTGCCGCCGCCCATGATCGTGATCCCGGCATCCTCGAAGGCCTTGCGGCCGGCGCGAATCGCCTCGGCGCCCTCGGTGCGCGACAGGTGCACGTCCTTGATGTTGACGTACGTCACACCGAGTTCCTTGAGCGCCGCGATCGCCTGCGGTTGCGGGAACGAGCGCAGAGAATACGACGCCACGCCGATCTTGAGCGGCAGCGCCTTGCGGGCAGCCGGCTTACCGGTGGGTTGCGCCCTGGTCTGGCCCGGCGCGGGCGCCTGACCGACGGCCTGGCCCGCGGCACTCGAGAGCGGCAGCAGCGGCAAGTTGACGGCCGACCCGGCCAGTTGCAGGACTGCGCGACGCGAGAGAGGTGCCGAAGACAGGGACACGTGGACTCCTTGGCAAGATCGTCACGGTGGGGCGTCTGCCGCCAGCGCAATCACGTCAGGGATCGACCCGACGGGCATCAGGCTACAGAAGTCGGAGAACAGAACCAACCGCGATGGTCGAAGAATAGCACCAGCGTCGCCGGTCACCAGGCGCAGGTGCTCGAGGCGAGCCTGGGTGACCAGCAAGTTCCTGGACGCGCAATCGCCTCTTCGCGCCTGTGCGCGCAGCTTCCTGCTGTCCTGCAGCCACCACAGCAGCACGTGAGTGTCGAGCAGCAGCATCAGCGCGTGCCGAACGCCTCGGCGACGCCGTCAGGCAACGGCGCGTCGAAGTCACTGCCAATTCGCAGCCGCCCCTTCAATCCTCCCGGACGGCGCGGCGTCGTGCCCGCATCCACCGGCACCAACCGGGCGATTGGTACGCCGGCCTTTGCGATGATGATCTCCTGCCCCTCGGCCGCGTCCTGCACAAGACGCGACAGATGGGTCTTGGCGGCATGCAGGTTGACGACTCTCATGATGGACTAAGTCTAGTGGGCTGTACCGGCTGAATCGGTAGTGATTCGATTCGCGGGCGTGCTGTAGGTCCAGCGAATCGGCTTGGGATCCTGGTTGTAGCGCGTGATGTAGCGACGGATCTTGCGCGCCAGATCGGGCAGCGAGGTGAAGATGCCTCGGGTCAGCAGGTCACGCTCGATCTTGCCGAACCAGAGCTCGACCTGATTGAGCCACGACGCGTAAGTCGGCGTGAAGTGCAGCCGGACGCGCGGATGGGCGTCGAGGAAGGCCTGAACGCCTTTGGTTTTGTGGGCGGAGAGATTGTCGACGATGACATGAATCTCCTGCCGTGCCGGCTGCGTGGCCACGAGGTCTCCCAGGAACTCGACGAACGCGGCGCTGGTGTGTCGCAGGACGGTCTGGCCAATGATCTCACCCGTCTTCGTGTTGAGCGCGGCGTAGAGCGAGAGGGTGCCATGCCGGTAGTACTCGAAGCCATGACGCTCGGCTCGCCCCGGCGAGAGCGGCAGCACCGGGTCGAGGCGGTCGAGCGCCTGAATCGCCGTTTTCTCGTCCGCGGCAAACACCACGGCGTGCTGCGGCGGATTCAAGTAGAGGCCGATGACGTCGGCCGCCTTCTCTTCAAAGTGCGGATCATCGGAGAGCATGTACCGCTCGAACCGATGGGGCTGCAGCCCGGCCCGCCGCCAGATGCGCGCGACGAGCATGTGGCTGATGCCCAGGACCTGCGCCAGCTTGCGCGTCGTCCAGTGCGTGCTGCCATCGGCGGGCGGCTGCCGCGTTTTCGCCAGCACTCGCGCTTCGAGCGCCGGCGTCCGCACCGTCGGGGGTTGGCCGCGATACTTCGCTCGGAGACCGGCGAGGCGCTCCGCCTCGAACCGGCCCTTCCAGCGTGCGATGTACGCCGGATAGCACCCGACGCTCGTCGCGATCGCGGTGAACGATTCACCGTTAGCCAGCATCACGATCACTTGGGCACGTCGTGCGTCCTCAGCCCGGATCTTGCGGCTACGCGCACGCCGATGCAGTTCGGCTCGTTCGTCGTGTGTCAGAGTGAGCGCCATATGGCGCAGTTTACCACTACCGATTCAGTGGATACAGTCCACTAGTCGTCGATCAGCATGTCGTCGTCAGGCGGCAGCGCCTCGCGCGACCGGCTGACCAGCCACACCGCGC
>JACDAO010000597.1 GCA_013695405.1 Acidobacteriota bacterium
CGGTCACCGGGCGCGGCTCCTGCCCGGCGGCGCGCGCACGCGCGACGATGGCGTCGGCCAGGGGGTGGTGAACGCGCGCCTCGACAGAGGCCGCCAGTTGCAAGGCCTCGTCCATTGCCATCGCACCCAGCGCCTCGGCTCCGGTGATTGCCAGGCGTCCTTCCGACACCGTCCCGGTCTTGTCGAGCGCGACCACGCGAACCGCGGCCAGTCGCTCGAGCACTGCACCGCCCTTCAACAGCAACCCGCGACGCGCCGCCGCCGACAGCGCCGAGACCATGGCCACGGGCGTGGCGATGACCAGCGCGCAGGGGCAGGCCACCACCAGCAGCACCAGAGCCCGCTCGATCCACAGGTGCCACGCGGCGCCTGCGAACAGCGGCGGCCCAACCGCGATCAGCGCCGCCAGCGTCAGCACGATCGGGGTGTAGATTGCCGCGAACCGATCGACGGTCGACTGCACCTGCGCGCGTCCGGCATGCGCTCGCTCGACCAGATGAACGATGCGGGCGACGGTCGAGTCGGCAGCCAGTCGCGTGACCTCGAAGGTCAGCGCGCCGTCACCGTTGACCGAGCCGGCGTAGACGTCATCGCCGATGGCCTTGCGCACGGGCATCGACTCGCCGGTCACGGGCGCCTGGTCGACGGTGCTCTCGCCACTGGTCACTGTGCCGTCGAGCGGGACGCGGGCGCCGGGGCGCACCGACACCGCCGCACCGACCGTGACCTGTTCGACCGGGACCGTGTCGATCGTGCCGGCACGACTGACGTCGGCGGTCGGCGGCGCCACCGTCAGCACCTCGCTGATGGCGCGTCGGGCCCGGGCCATGCTGCGCGCCTCGAGGGCTTGCGCCACGCCGAACAGCACCAGCACGGTCGCGGCCTCGAACCACTCGTCGATTGCCACCGCGCCAATCACCGCGACGCTCATCAGGACATGGATGTCGAGCCGTCGCCCACGCAGCGCCTGCCACGCGCGGCGACCGGTAGCCGGCGCCGTCATCAGGATTGACAGCGCCAACAGCGTACGTATCCACAGGTCGTGCGGGTACGCAAGCCAGAGCACGCCGGCGGCGGCGCAGGCCAGACTTGCCGCCACGATCATCCAGGGCACGCCAGTCTCTACGCGCGGCGGCGCCGCGGCACTGGTCACCGGCCAGGCGCGCATGCCAGCCTGGGCGACGGCCTCGGCGATCTGCTCGCCGGCCAGGCGTGTGCCATCGAAGTGGACCCGAATCTGCCGCGACAGGACGTCGGCCTCGAGCGTCACCACGCCCGCGAGAGAGCCGACGCGCGACTGCAGGATCGTCACCTCGTGGGCACAGTCCATCTCGGCGATGTGGAATGTCGCGATCCGATGGTCGACGCAGCGCGGGCAGGCGCTGGCGTTCATCGCGACTCTCCGATCGGCTCGTGCACGTGACTCAGCCCCTGCTGGTACAACGCCAGGATGTGCCCATCGTCCAGGGTGTAGAACACCTGGCGGCCGGCGCGGCGGGTCCGGACCAGGCGCGCGGCGCGCATCATGCGCAGTTGATGCGACACCGCCGACTCGCTCATCCCGACGATGCCGGCCAGATCGCCGACGCAGCGTTCCGCGGCGGCCATGGCGGCGATCAGGCGGATGCGGGTCGGGTCGCCGAGCACGCGGAAGGTCTCGGCCAGGGCCTGCGCCGTACTGGCCGGCAGCGTGCCGGAGTCGGCCTTCCGGGCTCGCCGGCGGCTGACGCTGGGCGGTTGCGGAGGATGAATCGGCGCGGGGTGTGGCTGTGACATATGAACAACTGCTCATAGATTAGCACCACCGGCATTGACCGGGGGGAGCACGCTTCACTACCATGTGTGGTTGGCAGCCGGTCGACGGGCGCGACAACCCGTCCCCACCCTGGAGTGACAACGGTGATCGAGGTTCAACAGCTCACCAAGCGCTACGGCCCCTTCACGGCGGTCGACGGTGTGAGCTTCAACGTCGCCAAGGGCGAGATCCTCGGGTTTCTCGGCCCCAATGGCGCCGGCAAGACCACGACGATGCGGATCCTGACCGGCTACATGCCGCCGACCGAGGGCCGGGCCAGGGTGGCCGGCTTCGATCTGCAGGACTCGCCGATTGAGGCCAAGCGACGGATCGGCTACCTGCCCGAGACTCCCCCGCTTTACCCCGACATGACGGTGCGCGACTACCTGCTGTTCGTGGCGCGCATCAAGGGCGTGCCGCCGGGCGATCAGGCCGGCCGGGTCCAGACCGTGATGGAGCGGACCCACGTCGCCGACATGGGCCGCCGCCATTGCGGCAAGCTCTCGAAGGGCTACCGGCAGCGGGTCGGCCTGGCCCAGGCCATCATCCACAACCCCGACGTGCTGGTGCTCGACGAGCCCACCGCCGGGCTCGACCCCAAGCAGATCATCGAGACCCGCCAGTTGATTCGCAGCCTGGCCGGCGATCACACAATCGTGCTGAGCACCCACATCCTCCCCGAGGTCTCGCAGACCTGCCAGCGGGTGGTGATCATCAACAAGGGCCGGGTGGTGGCCGAGGACACGCCCGACAACCTGACCGCGCGGCTGCAGGGCGCGGCATCGGTCTACGTGCAGGTCGACGCGCAGGGGGGCGATGCGCAGGCGGTGCTCGCCGGCATTCCCGGCGTCACCACTGTCGCGGTCGCCGAACAGCAGGGGCCGCTGACCGGTTACGAAGTGCAGAGCGAGGCCGGTCGCGACATTCGCCGCAGTGTCGCGTCGGCGCTGGTCGGGGCCGGCTTCGGCCTGGTCGAATTGCGGCCGATGCGGATGAGCCTCGAGGAGATCTTCCTGCAACTGACCACGTCGGACGTCCCCGAGGAGGTGGCCCGTGCGTAACACGCTGGCGATTGCGCGGCGCGAACTGCACGCCTACTTCTCGTCACCGATCGCCTACATCATGGTCGGGTTGTTCGCGTTGTTGTTCGGCTGGATGTTCTACAGCTTCCTCAGCTTCTTCAGCGAACAGAGCCTGCGCATGTCGCAGTTCGGGATGGCCGGCCCGCAGGCGCTCAACGTCAACGAGATGCTGATCCGGCCGCTGCTGCTGCAGGCCGGGATCATCATCCTGATCTTCGTGCCGACGCTGACGATGCGGACCTTCGCCGAGGAGAAGCGCAGCGGCACCATCGAGCTGCTGCTGACCTCGCCGCTGACCGACTGGGAGATCGTGCTCGGCAAGTTCCTCGGCGCGGTTGGCCTCTACGCGGTGATGCTCCTGCTGAGCAGCCTCAACCTGGTCTGGCTGTTTGTCTATGGCGACCCGGAACTGGCGCCGGTCGTGACCGGGTTCGTCGGCCTGTTGCTGCTTGGCGCCGGCTTCATCGCGATCGGCCTGTTTCTGTCCAACCTGACGCGGAACCAGATCGTCGCCGGCCTGCTGACCTACGCCGCGCTGCTGATGCTGCTGCTGGTGAGCTGGGTCGGAGAATCGGCCGGTCCAGTCGGGAAGGCGATCGTCTCGGCGCTGTCGGTGTTCCAGCACTTCGAGGACTTCTCGAAGGGCGTGGTCGACACCCAGCACGTCATCTACTACCTGAGCGTGATCACGTTCGGGCTCTTCCTCACGGCGCGGTCGGTGGATGCCGACCGGTGGCGCGGTTGAGCGCGCCGCACGGAGTCGTACCGGCATGAAACGTCTGTTCGATGTACTCGGGTGGATCGGCACCGCGCTGGTGGTCGCGGCAGTCGCCATCCGTTTCATCCGCCCCGAACTCGAAACGGTGTGGCAGCGCCTGGCGCTGGCCGGCCTGGTCGTGGTGTTGCTGTACCTGGCCACGCAGTGGCGTGAATTCGCCGTGCTGTGGGGCCGTCGCAGCACCCGCGCCGGTGCGCTGACGTCGGCCAGCGTGCTGCTGCTGCTCGGCATCCTGGTCGGCATCAACTACGTCGCCGCACGCCAGCACAAGCGCTGGGACCTGACCTCGGGCGGGCAATTCACCCTGTCTGACCAGACCCGCAAGGTGCTCGCCTCGCTGTCCGCGCCGGTCACCGTCAAGGTGTTCGCCAAGGACAACGAGTTCCCGCGCTTCCGCGATCGGCTCGACGGCTACACCTACGTCACCAAGCAGGTGAAGGTCGAGTACATCGATCCGGACAAGCAGCGCGCCGTGGCGCAGCAGTGGCAGGTGCAGCAGTACGGCACCATCGCCGTCGAGCATCAGGGTCGGATCGAGCGGATCACCACCGATACCGAGCAGGACATCACCAACGCCATCG
>JACDAO010000622.1 GCA_013695405.1 Acidobacteriota bacterium
GCTTCCCGCTTGTGAACCTGGGGGAAGCAAAAGCTGACAGACATGCTTGCAGACGGCGTGCCACCTCGCATCACTGCCTTATGGCAGCATGCCCCGTCGTCGCTCGTGAATAAAGGCGCGCTTTTAGCGACCTAAAGGCAGCGTCACAGGTAATGCCCGTCAAGTTCCGGAGGGCGGTTGGCCAAAAGGTCACGTAACCTAGAATTAACGCCTTCGTCACGGCCTGGAAACCGGCGCCGCGTACCGTGAACGCAGCCTGCCGATCCCCGGCAGCTTTTCCATCGCTCCAGCAAGGAAGACCCACGTGACGCTTGCGCAGACCTACGGCACCTCCGCCGCGGCCCGGCCTGTGCCAGGCAGCTCACCGATGACGACGCAGATTCTGGTGGTCGAGGACGAGCAGGACATCGCCGGCCTGATCAAGCACACCCTCGAGCGCGAGCCGGGCATTCGCGTTGAAATGGTCAACAGCGGCGACGCCGCGCTCAAGGCGGTAGCCGAGTCCGCGCCGCACCTGATCATCCTCGACCTCAACCTGCCGGTGCTGTCAGGGTTCGAGGTCTGCCGGATTCTGCGCTCGCGCCCGGCAACCCGGCTGATCCCGATCATCATGCTGACCGCCCGGACCACCGAGGTCGACCGCGTCTCGGGCCTGGACCTCGGCGCCGACGACTACGTGACCAAGCCGTTCAGCCTGCGCGAACTCGCCGCACGCGTCCGCGCCGTGTTGCGCCGGCCGCAGGCGACTCAGGCGCAGGAGCCGGCGGCGATGGTCTACCGCGGCGCCCACCTGACCGCCGACTTCGACGCAGTGGCGATCGAGGTCGACGGCGCACCGGTGCGGCTGACCCGGCGCGAGTTCGAGCTGCTCAAGTGCCTGGTCGAGAACCGTAACCGGGTGCTGTCGCGAGACCGACTGCTGGAGCGGGTCTGGGGTTACGACCGGACCATCGAAACCCGCTCGGTCGACGTCCACATCGGGCGCCTGCGGGCCAAGCTGGTACTGGCCGGCGACCAGATCGAGACCGTGGTCGGTCTGGGCTATCGGTTCGTCGAATAGCGCGCCGCCGCGTCGCCGCGTCGCCGCGGGCTCTCCGGCGCCCGTCACGACGCGGCGACTAGCGGGCGCCGAGCAGCGTCAGCGTCCAGTAGGTCATCGACCCGACCAGCGCCGCCGCTGGAATCGTCAGCACCCAGGCCCAGACGATCTGGCCGGCGACGCCCCAGCGCACCGCACTCAGCCGCCGCGTCGCGCCGACCCCGACAATCGATCCGGTGATGGTGTGGGTGGTGCTGATGCCGACCCCGAGCACGGTCGCGATCAGGATCGAAACGGCCGCGCCGGTCTCGGCGGCGAATCCGCCGACCGGGGTCAGCTTGGTGATCTTGGTGCCCATCGTCCGGACAATCCGCCAGCCCCCCGACAGGGTGCCCAGGCCGATCGCGGTGTGCGCCGCCAGCACCACCCAGGTCGGCACCTCGAAGGTCTGCAGGTAGCCGGCGGTCACCAGCACGCCGGTGATGATGCCCATCGTCTTCTGGGCATCGTTGGCGCCGTGCATCAGGCTGAACAGCGCGGCCGAGACCAACTGCAGGCGCCGGAACAGCGCGTCGACCTTCGCCGGCGAGGTCCGCCGGAAGATCCAGAACGTGGCGGTCATGGTACCCAGGCCGACCGCGAGGCCGACCAGCGGCGCCAGCACGATGAACACGAGCGTCGGAATCCAGCCAGACAGCAGCAGCGCCGAGACACCGGCCTTGGCGACCGCGGCCCCGGCATACCCGCCGAACAAGGCGTGCGACGAGCTGGTCGGCAGCCCGAAGTACCAGGTGATCAGGTTCCAGACGATCGCCCCGGTCAGCCCGGCGCCGATCACCGCGAAGGTGACGATGTCGAGGTCGACCATGCCCTTGCCGACGGTCCGGGCGACTGCGGTGCCGAAGCCGAAGGCCGCGATGAAGTTGAAGAATGCCGCCCAGATCACCGCCTTGCCGGGCGAGAGCACGCGCGTCGAGACCACCGTCGCGATCGAGTTCGCCGCGTCGTGGAAACCGTTGATGTAATCGAAGATCAGCGCCAGGACGATCAGCGCGACGACGGTGAGGAAGGCCGAGTCCATGGGGGCTGCACGGGCCTAGCTGTACTTCACGATCACGTTCTCGAGCTGGTTGGCGACGTCCTCGCACTCATCGGTCGCGCGCTCGAGCAGATCGAGAATCTCCTTCCACTTCAGCACTTCGATCGCGTTGGTCTCCTCGGAGAACAGCCGGCCGATCGCCTCGCGGTGAACCTGGTCGGCCTCGTTCTCGAGCCGGTTGATCTCGACGACGTGCTCGGCCAGCCCCTTGCGGCTCTCGAGTTTCTGCATCGCGAGGTGGATCTGATCGGCGCAGGTGATCAGGATGGCGGCAATCTCGCGGGCGCCGTAGCGGGCGCTGTTGACACGATAGAGCCGAACGCATTCTCCCGCCGCATCCATCATGTCCATGACGTTGTCCAGGTACAGGATCATGGTGTGGATGTCTTCGCGATCGATCGGCGTCACGAAGGTCTGGTTGAGGCGCTTGAGCGAGTCGTGGGCGATCTGATCGCACTGTTGCTCCAGCGCCTTCAACTCGTCAGCCGCCGACCAGCGGGGTACGTCGGAGGCCAGCATCTCGGACAGCACCCGTGACGCCTTGCGTATTTCCTGAGCGAGAGCGATGAAATCGTCGAAGAACCGGCCGTCCTTCGGAATCAGGCTGAAGCGCGCCACGCAATCTCCGGTCACCCCCGCGGAACCTGCGGAGGACAGCTGAGCATATCCCCGCCTTCGACCGGTGCCCTGTAAATTCGGCGTAAACAAACGGCCACGCTGCCTCTCGGCCGGGACCCGGGCCCGGCCAAACCATCGGCGCGGCTTGCGCGCGGACCGCACCGGCACTACTGTGCTGCACATGTCCTCGGTGCTCACCCTCATCCTCGGCGGCGGCCGCGGCAACCGGCTGTTTCCGCTCACACGGTCGCGCTCCAAGCCGGCCGTGCCGATCGGCGGCAAGTATCGATTGATCGACGTCCCGGTGAGCAACTGCCTGCATGCCGGCTTCCGCCGCATCTTCGTGCTCACCCAGTTCAACTCGGCGTCGTTGAACCGGCACGTGGCGCAGAGCTACCGGCTCGATCACTTCTCGCAGGGCTTCGTCGACATCCTCGCCGCCGAGCAGACCCCGGACAGCACGTCGTGGTTCCAGGGCACCGCCGACGCGGTCCGCCAGGCCTGGCGGCACTTCAACTCGATGGAGTGCGACCACATCCTGATCCTGGCCGGCGATCACCTGTACCGGATGAACCTGCGCGAGCTGATCACCGATCACGTCGAACAGAACGCCGACGTCACCATCGCGGCGCAGCCGTGCGACGCCGAGACGTCGACCCAGATGGGCATCTTCAGGTTCGATGCGTCAGGTCAGATCTCGGGCTTCGAAGAAAAACCGGACCTGGCCCGGCTTGGAGAGATCGGGCAGAGTGCACCGGCCAGGAGCCGCGTCGCGTCGTGGGTGACTCCGCAACAACCGTTCATCGCGTCGATGGGCATCTACGTGTTCTCGCGCCAGGTGCTGCTCGACGCGCTCGAGCGCTACGCCGATGCCGTCGACTTCGGCAAGGAAATCATCCCCGCGGTGATCGACACCCACCGCGTGCGGGCCTACCTCTACCGGGGCTACTGGGCCGACGTCGGGACGATGGGGTCGTTCTTCGAGGCCAACCTGAAGCTGACCGACCCGCGCCCGCAGTTCACCTTCCACGACCAGACCTGCCCGATCTACACGCATCCGCGCTTCCTCGCCGGGTCGACGCTGCAAGGGTGCCGGGTCGACCAGGCGCTGATCGCCGAGGGTTGCTGGCTGGACCAGTGCCAGATTGATCGCACCGTGGTCGGCATCCGCAGCGTGGTCCGCGCCGGCGCGCGCATCAGCCAGTCGGTGCTGCTCGGTGCGGACTATTACGCCGAGGCCACCGCGGAATCCGGTGTGGCGCTCGGGATCGGCCGTGATGTCGTGCTCGACCGGGTCATTGTGGACAAGAATGCCCGGATCGGCGACGGCGCCCGGCTGGTCAACAGCGCGGGCGTGAAGGAGAAGGACGGCGACGGCTACTTCATCCGCGAAGGCATCATCATCGTGCCCAAAGGCGCGACCATCGCCCCGGGCACGGACATCTGACGCCTCCTGCGCTGCTAGCCTGCTGCTAGGCGCTGGCCGTTGACGGACGCTCCCTGTACTTCGTCCGACTCGGCGCGCACCTCGAGTTGTGGCGCCTGCCGTTGACCAGCGCCGGCACCGCGCGCGGCGACGCCGAGCCGGTCCTGCCCGCTGGTGAGCTCGATATCCGGCACGTCGCCGTGCATCCCACCGACGGCCGCCTGGCATATGTCGCGATGGCCACGGCCCTTGTTGTCGGACGAAGCTGCCGCGAGCGATCCGGCGTGGAGCGGTGACGGCCGTACGGTCCTGTTCGAGGCTGGCGAGGGCGAGACCCGTGAGTTGCGGTCGGTCGACGTCGCCAGCGGCGCGACGCGGCTGGTGGCGCCGCTGTGGGACGGCGAATCGGCCCTGCTGCGACCACGGCTGTCCCCCGACGGCACCAAGATGGCCTACACCCGATCGCGTGACGCGCAGCTCGAGGTCTGGGTCGAGTCCCTGCTCGACGGGCAGCGGTGGCGGGTCGCGCGGCTCGGCGACGGCGCCGCCTTCCCGATCTGGTCCCCGGATGGTCGGTCCCTGGCGGTCGATGTCTGGCACGACGGGCACGCCCAGGTTCAGGTCGTGGACACCGACGGCGCGGCCCACCGGCAAGTCTCGCGCGGGGTCGATCTGGCGTGGGTGAGGAGCTGGGCGCCCGACGGCAGCCGGCTGGCCTTTGCCGGGGCGGTCGACGGGCGCTGGAACGTGTGGTGGGCCAGTCGGGACGGCACGCGTCAGGCGCAGCTGACCGATTACCGCGACGAGCACCACTACGTGCGCAACCCGGCGTGGTCGCCGCGCGGCCGACCGGGTGGTCTACGAGTTCGCCAGCTTTACTGGCAACATCTGGACCGCACAGCTGCCATGAGTTCAGCCCGCCAGGGCCCGCAGCATCCGCGGCGTCACGAACCATTCGAGGCGTGACGGCCCACGCGCGCCCAGGCCCTGGGTGACCAACGCCAGGGCCCCGCCCTTGCGAAACTCCAGCGGTCCCTCCAGGTGCAGCAGTGTGGCGGCCAGTTGCGGGAGCATCGGATCGTGACCGATCAGCACGACCACGCCGTGGACGCGACGGGTCTTGAGCGCGGCAATCACGGCAGTCGGCCGGGTCTCCGGGCGCAGCGCGTCAAACAGCTCGACCCTGGCGGGCGTGGCCAGCGCCGGTGCCAGCACGTCGGCGGTCTGACGGGTCCGCCGCAACGGGCTGCACAAGAGCAAGTCGACCTCGGGCAGCACCGTCGCCAGGCCCTTGGCGCCGCGCTTCCACTTCTTCTCTCCATCCCGGCTCAGAGGCCGTTCGTCATCGTCGGGCCACGCCGAACCGCGTTCTTCGGCAATGGCGTGGCGTACCAGGACCAGGGTGATCTCAGCGGGCATGGGCGGCAACGGGGAAAGGACGACGCGGGGGCGTCAGGACGCGCGGTACCAGGATGTCGAGCGTCGAGTCGGTGAGCGAGGCGAGTGCGCTGCGGCGACGCAGGTAGCGGGCGTGCAGCCAACGCGATTCCTGATCGAGTGCCGCGCCGACGCGCGCCGCGACCTCGTCCAGCGGGTCGCTGGGGGCGACGTCGAGAAGGTCCTGGAGACGTCGCGCGAGCACGTCGATGTCGTGCAGGCGCCCGAGGACCTCTTGCGACTTCTTGAGCGTAGCGAGCAAGGTCGTCACGCGCCCGAGCCGGGTCTCGTCGACCAGTTCGAGGGCATAGCGCAGCTTCTTGCCGGCAATCCGTACCTCGTGCAGCGGGTCGACCAGGTACAGCGCGCCGGTGTGGTCGAGGCAGGCGCGCAGGTCGCGGGCGCGCCGCTCGAGACGGCTGGCCAGGGCGGTGCGCCAGCCGGGATCGTCCGACAGGCCACGGACGGTGGCAAACGCGTCGAGGCAGCGACCGAGGCGGTTTCGTCGTGCCGGCGTGAGCGCCTTTCGCAACGCGCGGGCCGGAGCGCGCCGTTCGCGGTCGAGCCGTGCCTGCCAGCAGTTGCGCAGCCGCTGCCCGTCGTCATCGGTCAACTCGAGCGCGTCGACCATGCTGGCGGCGACGTCGAGTTCACGGACCGGACCGAGCGCGCG
>JACDAO010000661.1 GCA_013695405.1 Acidobacteriota bacterium
CCCCGCCTGTCGTGAGGGCCTGGTACAGGCGGGCCAATTCACCGCAGAAAGAACTGGTGGTGATAGAGCTCAAGCCGGCAGGGGGTGGTACCCAAGCGTTCGTGACGCCACCCCCAATGTCCACCCAGCGCTCAGCAAAAGGAAAACTCGTCGTGCGAGGGGGTCAGCCCTGGAAGCTGAGCGATGTCCAAGTGGGCGATCAGCCGTCCTGCGCGGTCACCAGCGATGACGCCGAGATTTGCATTGAGCAGACACCGAAAGGCCGTCAGACCGTAATGCGGAGGCCTGCCAGCGCCGCGTGGCGGGCGAGTACGACACTGATACCGAGAAGAGGTCGACATGAGTGTGAATCCCAGGGTCAAGCACGCAGTGGCAATCGGGCTGGTCGGAGCAGTGTTCGTTCGGCTGGCAATTGCGTTGTATCGCCGGCTGGTCGGCGACGATGACGAGCGGCCGACGATTCGCGTCAGGAACGGCGCCTCGATTCGCGTTTCGACAGATGAAGGGACATTCGTCAAAGAAGACAAGGAATGGCGCCAAAAACACAGTGGGAGCGCGGGTCCGAGACGACTCGAGGTCGAGATCATCGGCAATCACACGTGTACCAAGGGCACCAAGCTCCGAGGAAAAGACGTACGGGTCTCGTACGGGGTGAACGGCGAGACGCGAGAGATGACGGTTTCCGTGGAAAACCTGGGGCACTGGGGAGACCCTCACGTGTACGCCAACCCCGACCACCGCTCCTGTTCGGTTCTCGAAGGCGACGTCGTCGTCATCGACAAAGGCACTCAAATGAAACTGCTGAGCGTCGAGGTCGGGTACAACACATGTACGTTCGTGGATCCAGACGACCCTGGCAATGGGCTCGACATCCACCCGAAAAGGAAGCTGTAGGGGTCTCCGCCCTGAGTCATGGGCTCCAGGTGCGGGCCGTTTCCGAAGCAAACGCTTCGAACGGCCGCGCCGAGTTGCCGAGTAACGCGGTCTGGCGCGCGATGGCTTCGGCTGAGGCGCGCAGTCCGTGCGCCTGAAAATGCTGGTACATCAGTTTGAAGTCGAAGGCCATCCAGTTCGGGAGGTACGTCAGCGCTTGCTGTTCCCATGCCTCCAGATCGTTGCCACCGTACTTGATCGGGCGCCCTAGCGCTTTACTCCAGGCCACGGCGATCGCGGGGCCGGTCAGGACTTCCGGTCCGACCAGGTCGTAGGTCTGGCCCTGGTGCCCCGCTGTCGTCAAGGCCACCGCCGCCGCTTCGGCGATGTCGCGCACGTCGACGCGCGAGGTGCCGACGTCGCCAATCGGCTGCGGGTAGACGCCGTGCTGCAGCAGGACGTCCTTGAACCAGTAGTCGTTCTGGAAGAAGTTGTCGGGCCGCAGAATCGTCCAGGGCAGGCCAGAGCCCTTGAGCGCGGCTTCGACGCCGATCTTGGCGCCGAAATGCGGCAGCCACGGCGCGGTGTCGACCTGGTGGACCGACAGGTAGACCACGTGCGGCACCTTGGCCAGCCGCATGCCGCTGATCGCCATCAGCGCTTCCTGGGCCTCGGTCTGGCTGACCGCGTTGAGCAGGAAGACGCCGTCGACGCCGGTGAAGACGCGACGCACGGTCCCGGGGTCGAGCAGGTCGCCCTGCACGCCGGTCGCGCCGATCGGCAACCCGGCGGCCTTCTGGGGATTGCGCGTCAACACCTGGACCTCGACCCCGCGCTCGATCAGCGCCTGGACCACCTGCGATCCGACTGTGCCCGTCCCGCCCGTGACCAGAACTCGCATGTCGACACTCCCCTGAAGGTACGCCCCGCGTTGGCGCGCTCGCATCATCGCATGGGCTCGGGGTGCAGGGCTCGCGAGGCGCCAGGCCAGAGCGCCGCGGAGGATCTCGGCCGTTACCGGGAGTCAGCTCACGTGCCTTGGCTTGCCCGGCGATCAACAGGTGGTACGGACCGATGGGTGTACCCTGCGAGGCCAGGTGTGCGCGAATCTCTCCGGCGTGCCGCGCGTCCTCATGGTCGAACTCCAGCACCGGGAACTGCAGCGCATCCACGCGCGCCACGTTCTTCTCGACGCGCTGACTCTTGAACGCGCCGTAGTACAGCTCGTGGATGACGACCGCCGAAACACCGATGTCCTTGGGGGCATGTCGCCGGGTGCGACGCGCTATCGGAGAAATCGTGTCGTCGAGCAGGGCGATGACGGCGTTCGCGTCGAGGAAATATCGCATCAGCGGAATACCGTCCGCAGCTCAGGGCGCTCCACCGGTTCGGGCTGTTCGCGGACAGCCGCCACGACATCGTCATCGAGCTCTCCCACGACGGCATCGAGCCACGCCCACGAGTCGGGCACCGGTTCCAGCACGATGGCCCGGCCGCGGCGCCGGATCCGGACCTCTCGACCGTCGACGCGAAAGGCCCGCGGCAGCCTCACCGCCTGCGACCGGCCCGACAGAATACCTTCGCCGTTTGCATGACGCCTCTCCCGATGGGATATATCAAACGATATAGCACGCCACACCCATCGCTTCGCCGTGTCCGCTCGGTGGGCCTTGCCGCCCGTGTTCATGGAGTCAGTCGTCCTGACTGCGGCTTGTATTCTCGTCTGACGACTAAAAATCAGCGGACCGGGCTCGCTGTAGTTTTGCGTATTCCGCTCGTGCTTCGTTGACCATCGGGATCTTGGAATCGGCGTCTTTCCACAGCGTAAAGAGATCGTTGTAGGCGCTTTTCGCCTTCGCGGTTTCGCCCGAGAGCACGAGCGCTCTCGCCAGCTGCAGGCGCGCCATGGCATCCATGGGATCGCCGAGCACGATGCTTCGATGATCGAGAATCCTCTGGAACTCGGTGGCCGCTTCGGCGGGTTGACGTGCTGCGAAGTGGGCTACTCCGCGCACGTAGATCGGGTACAGGCCGCCGAAGCGTCCGATGAAGCCGACGCTCCCAAGAGCGAGATCGTAGCGCGAGGCGGTCTGCAGGGCTTGAATCGCCGCTGCCGCATCATGAATGTTCAATGCGAACAGGGCCCGAAGCGTCGGCAGATAGATGAATTGAACCGACGTATCCTCCGGGAACTGGCGCGCGAGATCCTGGGCGAGGACTCGCGATTGTGCCAGATCACCTGAGAGGGCGAGCGCGAATGCCGCGGCATAGTCCACGTCGCGGCCCCTGCCGAGCTTCAATGCCTTGGCGGCGCTCTGCCTGGCGGCGGCCGCATTCCCGTAAAACGCTTCCCATACGGCTGTGGCCGCTTCGAACAAGCCGGCCCGTTCGTGCCGACCCGACCGCTGCGCGATCTCGACGGCGACCGCGGACATCCGTCTCGCCTCGTGCAAGCGGCCGGAGCGAGCCAGCGCCAGCGCCTCCAGGTGCGAGATGATGTCTTCCGCGGCTGGGCTCTTCCTGGCGACCGCCGCCGTCCGTCTGCGTTCGTCGTCGGTGCCCTTCAGAAAGGCGACGAAATATTGCGTCAGAAGCAACTCGGCGGATTCCAGCTTCCGCTCCGTCGCGCGACGGACGGTCAGCAACGCATCGTCAAGGCGATTCAGGCAGAGCTGATTGAATGCTTTGTTGGCATACGCAGGGGTCAGGTCGGGATCGAGCGCAATGGCCTTGTCGGCTTCCGCGATCGCCAACTCACATTGGCCGGTGCTCGTCATGGCCAAACCTGACACCAATCCGGGAGGGCGTGCATCGCGAGGATAGCTCTCGGCCCACGATTCCAATGTCCGTTGCTGCCGTGGCAGATTGCCCGTGAAATCGCGGTCGTACAGTGTTTCGATGAAGAAGCGCTCGACGTCGCTGGTGCGATAGCGGAGCTGGTAGGCCTTGAGTGTGCTCGGCCGCGCCAGCGCCGACTCTCCCATGACGCTGTAGCCGAACCCGACCTGGGCATGGGCCATCGCGAAATCGGGATCGATCGCGACTGCACGCTGGAACTGCGGCAGGGCCCTTACCCAGCCCGCTGACATGAGCGCTTTCCATGCGACGCTGTAGGCCTTCAGCGCTTCAAGCGACGGGGTTGTCGCCTCCTCGAGCGGCGTCGAGTGTTTCTCGATGGTGGCGAGCGACTCACCGACTCGCGTCCGGAAGCGGCTCGCAATCTGACTCAGTGCACCCAGGACCTCTTCCTTCCTCGCGGCCTGCGCCTGCTCGTCGGCGAGGACGTCGCCCGTGATACAGCTCTTCGCGCGCAGGCCGAGGACGTACTGACTGC
>JACDAO010000673.1 GCA_013695405.1 Acidobacteriota bacterium
TGTGGCCAGTCGAGCGAAGCGATTCATGGGCGACTCCCAGTCAACGTGGATCTGCCCACAGACTACATCCGGCGCCGGCCGGCGTGACACAAACCTGACGGCTTCAGGAGCGCCATCGGGACAGGCAGCACTACAATCCCGACACACTCCCCGTGTCCATTGCGCAGCGCTCCCTCTACGGTGGCCTGTTGGTCACGTCTCTCGTGGTGACCGCCGCCCTCGTGTGGTCAGGCTGGCGACTGGTCGCGCAACAACGCGAGCTGGACGCGCGGCAGGTGCGCCTGGAGGCCGAGGCTTCCGCGGATGCCGTCGCAGCGAGTATCCGACAGGCGCTGGCCGACCTGGGAGACGGGTTGAGCGCACGTCTGGGCTCGGATGGTGGTGCAGCGGTGACCGCCGCCGTCGTCGCCGTGTGGCGAGCCAGCGGTGGGATCGTCGAACCAGCTGGTGCTCTGCCGTTCGTACCGTGGCGCGTGCCCGGAACGCACCGGTCGGAGCTGTTTGCCGAAGCCGAGGTCGCGGAGTTTGGGGAAGGTTCGGCCTCCGTGGCCATCGCGCGCTATCGTGCGCTCGCTCGAGAGGCCAACCCATCTGTACGGGCGGGCGCGCTGCTTCGCCTCGCGCGAGTCCTGCGCAGGCGCGGTGACACAGCTGGCGCGCTCGCCGCCGCCGACGAACTCGTCACGCTTGGCCAGCAGGACATCGACGGCGTGCCCGCGGCACTGGCCGGTCTCGACGTGCAGCGTCTCACCTTCGCGGACCGTCGCGACATCGAACGCGCTCGGCGCGCAAGGGAGGAACTCCGGCAGCGGCTCGATCGCGGCGTCTGGAGACTCGACCGCGGTACCGCGGAGTTCTATCGAGACGAGGTGTCCACTGCACCACGACCCGAGGTATGGCGCCTCGCGGCGGCTCTGAGCACCGTGTGGGACGGCCATGGCGGCCCGGCGCTGTCCGAGCGTGGACTGGAGGTCGTCGCGTCTGCCGGCAAGCCGGTGGTGGTCGCGTGGCGGGCCAATGACTCGGCCGCGGCGCTGGCCGTGGTCTCCGCCGATCGATTCCTCGCGTCCCTGGACCGCCCCGGCATGCGATGGCGATTGAGCGATGCCGACGACAGGCGCGTGGCCGGAGTCACCGGCGTCGTCGCCGGCGCCACTGTGTCTCGCGTGATTGGTGGCGGCTCTTCGTGGACATTGCGGGTCTGGCCGAGTCCAGACGCAGCGGCCACCGGTTCACGCGAGTCCCTGCTGATCGCTGCCACGGCGGGCACGGTGATCTTCGTCTGGGCTGCCGCGGCCCTCATGGCTCGCGCGCTCAGGCGGGAAGCCAGGGTGGCACAGCTGCAGTCCGATTTCGTGGCCGCCGTCTCGCACGAGTTTCGTTCGCCCCTGACGACGATGAGACAGATGGCGGAGATGCTGGAGACCGATCGCGTCGCCGATGAGGCACGGCGGAAGCAGTACTACCGCGTGCTGGCTAGCGAGACGGCGCGCCTGCAGCGCCTGGTCGAGCGGCTGCTTGATTTCGGGCGTATGGAAGCCGGAGGTGATGCGCCGCAGCATGAGCGACTCGATCTCTCGACTGTCGTCGACGAGGTCGTCGCCGCGATGGCGGAGCCTACCTCACACCACCACACGCGAATCGAGATCGTCTCCACCGCGAGTGCCGGGATCGTCCGGGGAGACCCGGCCGCGCTCGCCCTGGCGGTGCGGAACCTTATCGAGAACGCCCTGAAGTACTCGCCGGATCGATCGATGGTCACCGTGACCCTCGGCCGGGAAGGCGCGAGCGTGGCCATTGCCGTCAGTGACCAGGGTGCAGGGATCGCGAAGGACGAGCAAGCGGCGATCTTCGGTAAGTTCGTGCGGGGCCGCGCTGCCATCGCCGGACGCGTGAGCGGCACCGGCGTCGGCCTCGCGGCGGTGAAGCACGTCGTCGACGCGCACGGCGGTGCGATCCGGCTGGAGAGCGAGCCGGGCCGCGGCAGCACGTTCACCGTTCTTCTGCCCCTGGACGAATCAGGCGCGCCAGGGGCCGACGTGACATCGGCAGCGGCCGGATCGGAGGCGTAGCATCCGTGGCACGAATCCTCATCGTCGAAGACGAACCGGGCATCGCACTCGCTCTCGAAGACGACCTCCGTCTCGAAGGCCACGACATCGACGTGACCGGCGACGGCGGCATCGCCATCACGAAGGCCCGCGAGAGCGCGTTCGACCTGATCCTCCTGGACATCATGATCGCCGGCAAGGACGGCTTCGACGTGCTGCGGGAGCTGAGACGCGCGAAGGTCACGACGCCAATCGTGATGCTCACGGCACGAACGCAGGAGGCCGAGAAGGTGCTGGCCCTTGAATCGGGTGCCGACGACTACGTCACCAAGCCGTTCAGCCCGCGCGAGCTTCGGGCGCGCGTCGCGGCAATCCTCCGGCGCACGCGCGTTTCCGATGCACGCACCCCTCTCCTCCGCATCGGCGACGCCGACGTCGACTTCGAACGCGCCGAGATCCGCCGGGGTGGCGTGTCGACGCCACTGACGCCGCTCGAGTTCAAGCTGCTGCAGCTCTTTGCCGGCACGAAGGGCCGCATCCTGACGCGGGATCAGCTGATCGCCGGTGCGTGGGGACCTGGCACGTTCGTGAGCGATCGCGTGGTCGACAACCACATCGGCAGTCTCCGACGAAAGCTCGAGCCGGACGCCCAGGAACCACGGCACCTGCTCAACGTTCGTGGCCTGGGCTACCGGCTCGACGTGTGAGCGAGACCTGACGTGAATCTGACCATCGCCGGGGCGTGGATGGGAATCGCGCCGCGTAGTGTCGCTGTCGGAGGGATTTCACGATGTCACGACTGTCGATCGCACTCACCGTCGCGCTGCTGTCCTGCGGGTGGTCGTCCATGCACGCGCAGGATGCCGTCCGCGTCGAGAAGCTGTTTGCAAGCGCACGCCACCAGGAAACGACGCAGGGGGACCTGCGGGCCGCCATCGAGACGTACAGGAAGGTCGTCGCGCAGTCCGGGTCGAACCGTTCGCTCGCCGCGCAGGCGCTGCTGCGCATCGGCGAGTGTCACACCAAACTCGGTGACGCACAGGCACGGCGCTCCTACGAACAGGTGGTGCGCGACTACGGCGACCTGCCGGAGGCGGCGACAGCGCGGGGCCGCCTCGGCGCGTCGCCCACCGCCGCGAAGGCGAGCGCCGGTGCAACCGATCGCATCGTCAAGGCCGGCGAAGGGATCACCTGGGGCGACGGCCGCGTGTCTCCGGACGGAAAGCTGATTTCCTATACCGACTGGAATCACACGGGCAACCTGATGCTGCACGACCTGACCACGGGGGCCGATCGGAACCTCACGGGGAACAAGGATTGGAGCGTGGGGAATGCTTACAGCTCGACGTTCTCGCCCGACGGCAAGCAGTTGGCGTATGGGTGGCGCACCTACAACAGGTCGCCCGAGGTGCATGTCAACGAGATTCGCGTGATGGTCCTCGGAAGTACCGGCGCGCCGGAGTCGAGACGACTCTATGGCAGCGACGAGGTCAGCTACTTCAACCCGGTGGACTGGTCGACCGACGGTCGCTGGCTCGCCGTGCTCACCACGCGGCACGATCAGACCGGGCAGATCGCCGTTGCCGACGTGCGCGACGGAACGTTCAAGGTTTTGAAGTCGACCGGGTGGAGAGGACCCGACAAGTTGTTCTTCTCTCCAGACGGCAAGTTCCTGGCGTACGACCTGCCGCACAGCGACGACGAGCACCAGCGGGATGTGTTCGCGCTCGCCGTAGACGGCAGCGTGGAGCACCGCGTCGTGGAGCATCCTGCAGACGACAGGGTGATGGGATGGGCCAGCGACGGCAAGCAGTTGCTGTTTTCCAGCGATCGCACTGGCGAATCCGCGCTGTGGTCGCTTCCCATGAGCGGCGGTCGGAGCGGCGGCGCGGCACGCATGCTGAAGCCGGATATCGGCGCCGTCAAAACTGTCGGGCTGACGGCGGCGGGTGTGCTGCACGTCGTCAGGGACGCGAGCACGGACAGCCTCCAGATCATGCCGGTGGATCTGGCCGGTGGACGCGCGACCGGCGGCCCCGCCCTCGAGAACTTCCGAACACAGGTCGCCGACTGGACCCCGGACGGTCGCCACCTGGCCTACGTGACGACTGCGGCAAGTGGAATCGTAGCCATGAACGTGCGCGCGGTCGACACTGGTCTTCTCCGGCAGTGGAAGGTGCCGCTGCAGTACATGAACGACCCTCACTGGCTGCCCGACGGGAGCGCCGTCGTGGTGTACGGGCGCGACTTCAAGGGGAGGGGCGGCATCTACCGGATCGACGTGCAGACCGGAGCCCACTTGCTCGTCGCCCTCTCGGACCTGTGCAGGGCCCAGGTCTCGCCGGACGGCCGGAAGGTCTACTACGCGGTCGGTCGGGTCACGCTTGGCCCTGGCACACCGACCCGGTGGACCGAGCACGATTTGGCCAGCGGTGCCACACGCACGGTCGGGCAACAGGGAACTCGCGGCAGTCGAGCGCTGTCTCCAGACGGTCGGACGGTCGCCTGGATCGACGTGGATCGTTCCGCGC
>JACDAO010000679.1 GCA_013695405.1 Acidobacteriota bacterium
CGCGTGCTGCTGGCCGAGGACAATGCCGTCAACCAGCGCGTCGCGGTGGCGATGCTGACGAAGGGCGGCCATCACGTGCTGGTCGCGGACAACGGCGCCGACGCGGCAGACGCAATCGCCCGGGAGCAGTTCGACGTGGTGCTGATGGACGTTCAGATGCCCGACGTCAACGGCTTCGAGGCGACCGCCCGGGTCCGCGACCGGGAACGCACCACCGGCGGGCGCATTCCGATCGTGGCGATGACCGCGCATGCGATGACCGGCGACCGCGAGCGCTGCCTCGACGCCGGGATGGACGGCTATCTGACCAAACCGATCACCTTCGACGCCCTGATGGCCGCGGTGGAGCGTTACGGAGCCGCCACCGGGCACGCGTAGGCGGCCGGTGGCCTGGCGGCCGTGCCTGACGTATCGTGCCTGTCATGCCGATGCTGATCGCGCCCCGTCACTCGCGTCGCCGGCGGCACGGTCGCCGGGCTGCACGCCGGCCGCGGCGCTGCGCAGGCACAAGCCGGCCCCAGTCGGCCGCTGCGGCTGGCGCTGCTGTCCGATACCCACATCCCCGCCGATGCGGCCGAGCGCTACCGCGGCTTCGCGCCGGTCGAGAACCTCGCGAAGGTGGCGCCGCAGGTCGCTGCCTCCGGGGCGACCGCGGCGATCATCGGCGGCGATCTGGCCCGGCTGGTCGGCGGAGCCGCCGATTACGCGGCGCTGCGAATGCTGCTCGCGCCGGTCACCGCGGCGATGCCGGTGGCGATGATCCTCGGCAACCACGACCACCGGGCCAACTTCCTGGGCGCTTTCCCCACCAGCGCGGGCGTCAGCCAGAAGGTCCCGAACAAGCACGTGATGGTGCTCGAGCATTCGGGCCTGCGCTTGGTCCTGCTCGACTCGCTGCTGGCCACCGACGTCACGCCGGGGCAGCTCGGGCAGGCCCAGCGCACCTGGCTGGCGCAGCACCTCGCGAGCGCGCCGCCGCTGCCGACCGCGATCGTCGTGCACCACACGCTGACCGACCAGGACGGCGCCCTGGTCGACGCCGAGCGCCTGTTCGATGTGGTCCGGCCCCACCCGCAGGTCAAGACCATCCTCTACGGCCACTCGCACACGTACGAGGTGCGCGAGCGCGACGGCTTGCAGCTGATCAACCTGCCGGCGGTGGGCTACAACTTCGCGGACACGCAGCCGGTCGGCTGGGTCGACTCGATCTGGACCGACGAGGGCGTGGACCTGACGCTGCGCGCGATAGGCGGCAACCAGGCCGCCAACGGCCAGACCACGTCGGTGCATTGGGCCAGATGAGCGGGCCACCGGGCGCCGGGCATCGGGCATCGATCAGGTAGCCGCCGGACTTGTCCGGCGGACACCGCACCCGCGAAGTCGCGTCCTCGGTCTGAGCCCGTGACGCGGCGCGAGATCGAGCCTTGTCACGGGGTCGCTTACCGATCCACGCGGCCGGGCGTGCCCACGCGTTCGAAGCGGACCTGGCCCGGCAGGCCCGGCAGGCCCATCACCACGAACGGACGGGTCGCGTTCGGGACGTCGGCGCCTGCGGGTGGCCGCGGCGTGATCGTCCACTGCACGACGACGCCGCCGGGCTCGGTCTGCACCTGCGTGATGCGCGGATCGCCGGGCTGCGTGCCGTCCTCGTCGCTGACGATCGCCAGCAGCGTGACCCGCGCGAAGTCGATGTCGGGCGGCGCCTGACGCGTCGGCAACTGCGTCCAGAACGCCGTCCACTCCTCCGCAGTCCGGATGACCAGCGGGCCCCGGTGTGCGTGACGGGTCAGCGGACCGTGCGCCACCGTCACCGGCGTCAATGTCCGGGGCGCGGTACTGCTCGTCGCGGCCGGTGTCGCGGCGGCTGACGCTGCGGGCACGAGTCGGACCGGGACGACGTGACGCACCGGACGGCCCGCAGGGGACGCCCCTCGCGCCTCGACCAGCAGCGTGTACGGGCCGGGTGCCAGGCGCTCGGTGGTGATGACCGCCGTGGTCCGCAGGAGCGCTGGCGCGCTGCCGGATTCCCCGACTGCCGTCACCTCGCGCACCTCGTGGCCCGCGCCGTCGAGCAGACGCGCGTGCACGCTGGCGGTGCCCTGCCGCACCGCGTCACCGGCCACCTCGACCTGGACGGCGAGCGGGTGTCCCACCGGAAACGTCCGTGACAGGGTTGGCCGCACCCCGTGCTCGTCCTCGCCGAGCAGCGTCGGTACCCCCAGCAGCAGATCGCCCGCTGGCGGCCGCATGTCGATCGGGTGCAGCAGCAGTCCGGTCCGCGCGCCGTCCGGGGTCGAGGCCGCGATCCGCAACTGGTACTGGCCGCGCTCGAGGGTCAGGGTGACACTGCCCTCCCACGGCACGTCGCTCGACGGACGACGCATGGCGAAGCGTTCGATGCTGCCGACTTTGCCGCGATCGTCGGCGGCGAGCATCAGCAAGTCGATGGTCGACGCGTCGATGGTCATGTCGTCGTCCACCTGCACCGTCACCAGTGCACGTGCCGGGCCCTCGGCCGTGAACTGGGGTGCCACGTGCAGCCGCAGCGACAGCGTGCCGAACGGCACGCCCCCCTGAATCACCTCGCGCAGCCGCGCGGTGGCGATGTCGGTGGACGCTGGTGCCGGCGCGGCGCGGCGCTCGTCCGGTCCGACTACGAAGGCCCGGCGTGCCGACACCCTGGCACCGCGCCGCTTCACCGTGACCTCGATGCTGTGACGGCCCGCGACATGCGATACGTTCGACTCGTAGGCGAGCAGATATGACGAGACGTTCTGCGCGACCACGGCTGCGAGCACCTTCTCGAGGTTGTTGGCGTGCTGGATCCAGCGGCCGCCGGTATCGCGTGCGATCTGACTGAGTGGCACGCCGACCATGTCGTCGGTGTCGAGCATCATCGTCGAGCCGCCACGACCCCCGAAGACGCTGTCGGCAGTGCCGACGCGGAGGCGGCCCCCGCCGCGGCGATCCGGCTGCCCCAGACCGCCGCCGGCGCCGGGGTAGTTCTCGCGGGGGTCGACCGGATACACCGTCACATCGCCGCCGAGCAGGGCCTGCAGGGCCGCGAACTGCGCGTCGCGATTGCCCTTGGGGTCGAGCGGCGAGACGCCCATGTCGGTGGTCAGCCACAGCAGCACCTTGCGCCGCGACCCGGCACGCGAGAAGAGCCGGCCCACCGCCTGCAGTGCCGCCGATCGACGGGTGGCTCGGGTCGGGTCGCTGCAATCAGGCGAGTTCAAGACGTCCGATCCGACACCACAGGGGGCGTCCACGCTGCTGGGCGTGGTGGCGATGCCGAGCGGGTTCTTCGTCTCCGGCCCGGCAAGCACGAGCTGTCCGCGGAAGGCACGCACCCGGTCCTGGTGTCCCTGGTTGGGCCGGCCGAGCGTGATCAGTCCGCCGCCGGCGCCACTGGTGGTGACGACGCTCACGAGCGCCTCGGGGGGCATCGCGCCCAGGACGCCGAGTCCGGCGCGGATCGCGCGGTGCGCATCGTACGGGCTGACGTTGAGGTCGTCGAGCAGGAGGACGAACGCCGGCGCGTCGGTGAGCGCGCGGTTGGTGACGACTTCCTCGACCCGGGCACCCGCCAGCGACGACGGCAACGGGTCGGGAGCCGCCGTCGCCGTCATCGACACGTACCGCGCCGACACGACCGGCCGTCGCACGCCGTCTTCCTCGACCTCGAAGTCGGCGGCCGTCAGGTCGGTGAGCGGCCGATTGTCGTCGCCGGTGACGACCGCCGAGACTTCGACCAGCGTGACTTCCGCCCGGAAGGCCGGCTGCTCGGGCGGGCGCTGCTGGGCACGCAGCACCGTCAGTGCCGCGCAGGTCACCAGCACCGCGCTAATCGGTCGACGCACGCTTACTTGTCTCCGTCGATCGCCTTCCGCGCCTGCGGGTCGACGAACGCGGTCGGCATCGGCGACCGCAGCAGCGCCGTCAGCGCCGCCGTGTGCGGGATGGCTCCCGACGCGATGTCCATCTCGAGGAACAACGACCCGCCACGCCCGGACCGCGGGTCGACGGTGGCGACGCGGACCTGATGATGGCCGGGCGCCAGCTCGATCACCCAAATCGCGCGGAGACCCTGCCGGCCGATCGCGGTGGTCTGCTCGGGGGTGACCTGCAACACCGCGCGTTTCTGCGTTGCATTCGATGTCTTGCCCCGACCGTCGATGCTGAGGACGGCCTGGTCCAACTCGATCTGTCCGTCGTCCAGGCCGTCGATCAGCGGCCCGCCGGCCGTCTCGGTGACCAGGGCGACCCTGGTCTTGCCGTTGTGCTCGCCGATGGCGATGGCCTGCACGACCATCGGCAGGCCGTCGACCCCCACTGTCCCGCCGAGCAGCGTGGTCAGCGCCGGAGAGACGCCGGCCGCGGTCCTGGTCTTGACGGCGAGACGGCCGGACGGCGCCATGTACCCCTTGCGCGTGAACACGCGCACGCCGGGCCGGCGCACGCGCACTTCGATCGGCCGCATCGTCTTACCCTTCATCTCGCGGTCGGGCTCGTAGCTCAGGACGTAGTAGTCGCTGGCGTCTCGCAGCACCCGGTCCACGGCGGCGCCCAGGTCGTTGGTGTCGATCAGCGACACGCCACCGGTCAGCGCCGCCAGGTCTCGCAGCTGATTCTTGGCCTGCAGGTACTGCATCAGGACGTTCGACAGGTCATCCTGTGCCACGTCACGATTGCCGAGGTCGACGCTCCGGACGTGGCCTTCGATGAGGCCCTCTCCGGGCAGGTCCAGTCCGGCGGGATTGATCGGGTAGACCGCGAGGTCGGCGACCGAGGCTGCGGCCAGTGCGTCGAGCATGGCACCGGTGGTGTTGCCGCTCAGCGACCCGGAACTGGTCACCGACGCGCCCACTGGAGAGCCCTCGCTGAGGAAGACCAGCGTCTTGCGACGCCCCGAGATGTCGCGTACCGCGTGCGCCACCCGGCCCAGCGATCCGTAGGCCTGTTCGAGCTGCATGGCGCGCTGCTGTTCCGAGGCGGCCAGCCCCGGCATCCGGGTGCCTTCCAACTGACGATTCGGAGTGACTTGGCCGGGCGCATGCAGCAGCTCGATGGTTGGGTCAGGCAGGCGCATCCCGGCGAAGCTGTCGATCAGCTCGAGGGCACGACGGCGGTCGCGGGTGAAGGCCCCGGTGGACAGCGTCGGCGTGCTCGTGAGTCCCACGTACAGCAGGTCCGATGGCGCCAACTGCGTCACCAGGCGCCTCGCCGCCACGCGCGCCCGCCCGGTCCGCCGCGCGTCGATGTGCAGATCGTCGATCAACAGCGCAATCAAGCGCGACGACGAACTCCAGGCGTTGGTGACCAGGGCCGCGGTCGCCGCGTCGTCACTCGAGTCGTCGCGATCATCCAGCGGAATCAGGCTGCCGTTGTAGCCGAAGGCGGTGAACGAGGTAATCGACTGAGGGCGCTTGCCGTCGAAGACCTCGAAATCGGCCGCGGTGAGCCCGCGGACCGGTTCCCCAGCCTCGTCGACGACCAGCGCGCTCACTTCGACGCGGGTGATCGCCGTCCGGAACGTCGGCCTGAGGTCGGACGAGACGTTGGTGTCCAACGGCATCGTCGGGATGTCGCGAGGACCGGGCTGGTTGCGCAGTCCGCTCATGATCTGCGCGGACGCGGGCAGCTGCAGCAGCGCCACGCCAAGCCAGGTCAGCAGGGTGGACAGGCAGGCACGCGTCACTCGGCCGCCGCCGCGCCGCCACGGGGTCGATGCACAGGTCATGAGGCCCCTCCGCGAATGATCGTTTCAAGGAGCGTACCACGCGACCCGTG
>JACDAO010000713.1 GCA_013695405.1 Acidobacteriota bacterium
GGTGGCATCAGGCCTGTCCCTCCAGCGCGCTCAGCAGCCGCGGCCCCAGCGACCCCACGGAACCCGCGCCGAGCGTGACCACCAGATCCCCGGCGCGCACCACCGACGCCACCGACGCGGGTGCGTCCTCGAGCGTGTCGATCAGGTGGACCGGCCGGCCGTTGTCCCGGGCGACGCGCTCGGCCAGGGCCTCCGCGGTGACGCCCGCGATGGGATCCTCGCCGGCCGCGTACACCGGCAGCAGGCACAGCTGGTCGGCCTGCGCGAGGGCGCTGGCAAAGCCGTCCATCAGCCTGGCGGTGCGGGTGTAGCGATGCGGCTGGAACACCACCACCAGCCGTCGATCCCAGGCCTCGCGACAGGCCGCGATCACCGCGACGATTTCGGTCGGATGATGCCCGTAGTCGTCGACGACCAGCGCGCCGCGACGTTCACCGAGCACCTGCAGCCGCCGCTCGGCGCCGCGGAATGCGCCCAGTGCGGTGGCGATGCGCTCGAACGGCAGGTGCAGTTCGAGTCCGACGGCCAGCGCGGCCAGCGCATTGCGCAGGTTGTGTCGGCCAGGAACCCTCAAAGTCAGAGTCCCCAGCCGGATCGGCGCGTCGTGGTGGTGTGGCTGGTGGTGCACCTCGCAGCTCGTCTGGCCGTTGCTGCTGATCACGCGGGACGCTGTCAGCGTGGCCGGCCCGGTGTCGGCGGCGAAGGTCACGACCCGTCGCGTCATGCGCGGTATCAGCCGCGCCAGCACCGGGTCGTCGACGCCGACCACCACGGCGCCGTCGAACGGGACCCGGTTGGCGAACTCGACGAAGGCATCGAGCACGCGCTCGAACGTCCCGTAGAAATCAAGGTGCTCGTGGTCGACGTTGGTGATGACGCTGATCACCGGCGAGAGCTTGAGGAAGGAGCCGTCGCTCTCGTCGGCCTCGGCCACCATGTAGTCGCCCTGCCCGAGCCGCGCGTTGCTGCCGAAGGCGCTCAGCCGGCCGCCGATCACCGCGGTCGGGTCGAGCCCGGCCTGCTCGAGCATGAAGGCGACCATCGAGGTGGTCGTGGTCTTGCCGTGGGCGCCGCCGACCGCGATCCCGACCTTGCGCAGGCGCATCAGCTCGGCCAGCATCTCGGCGCGGGCGATCACCGGGATGCCACGGCGCCGTGCCTCGACGATCTCGACGTTGTCGGGCCGGGCGGCCGACGTGATCACGACCACGTTGGCCTCGCCGAGCTGCGCCGCGTCGTGACCGTCGTGCACGTGCACGCCGAGGCTGGCCAGGCGCCGCGTGATCTCTGACGGACGCGCGTCCGAGCCGCTGACCTGGAAGCCGAGATTCACCAGCAGTTCGGCGATGCCGCTCATGCCGATGCCGCCGATGCCGACCAAATGCACCTGCCGGGTGCGCCCGAGCATGGTCATGCCGGCACCGCCCCGTGCAGCAGCGCGGCGGCGCGGGTCGCGATCACCACCGCCGCGTCGGGCCGCGCCAGGCCGCGGGCGCGGGTCGCCATGCCGTGACGCCGGTCATCGTCGGTCAGCAGGCCGCGGACCTCGCTGGCGAGCCGCTCGGCCGTCAGCTCGCTCTCGTCGAGCATCACCGCGGCGCCCGCCGCTTCGACGGTCCTGGCATTGGCGCGTTGATGGTCGTCGGTGGCGTGCGGCAGCGGGATCAGGATCGCAGTCCGGCCCGCCGCGGTCAGCTCGGCCAGCGTCGTCGCGCCGGCGCGGCACACCACCAGGTCGGCCTCGCGCATTTGTTGCGGCATGTCGCTGATGAACGCGCGCACGTCGGCGGTCACGCCCGCGTCGGCATACCCACGGCTCACGTTCGCCGCGTCACGCTCGCCCGTCTGGTGCACGATCGACGTGCCCGGGAGATCACGTAGGAACGCCGCTGCCGCCACCATCGCCTGATTGATCGCGTGTGCACCTTGCGAGCCTCCGAAGACCAGTACTCTCCGTTCAATCCCGATGGCCGGCGGCCGCGGCGGGATCGCGAGGAACGCCTCGCGCACCGGGTTGCCAGCCACGAACCCGTGGCCGTGAAAGAAGCGCAATGACGATTCGTAGGTGACTGCCGCGGCATCGACCAGGCGCGCCAGCCAGCGATTGGTCAACCCCGGGGTCGCGTTCTGTTCGAGCAGCAGCGTCGGGATGCCGCGGGCCGCGGCCAATGCCACCACCGGCCCGGAACTGTAGCCGCCGACGCCGATCACCAGGCCGGGCCGACGACGCGTCAACACCTGCCAGGCGTCGAGCCCGCTGAGCGGCAGCAGGCCGACGCCGCGAGCCACCGCGCCGGCACTCTTGCCCTTCAGCCCGGCACTGCGGATGATGTCCAGCTCGAAGCCTTCCTGCGGGACGATTCGCGCTTCAATCCCGCGCGCCGTACCCACGAACGTGATCCGCGCATCGGGGTGCCGCTTGTGCAGCGCGTGCGCCACCGCGATGCCCGGGTAGAGATGTCCGCCCGTGCCGCCACCGGCAATCACGACGCGGTGGATCGCGTCTCCCGAGCCGGGTCCGCGATTCGCGTCAGGCATCGATCGACGCATGCTGCGAGACGTTGAGCAGAATGCCGAGGCCGATCAGGTTGACCAGCATCGACGATCCGCCGGAGCTGACGAACGGCAGCGGCAATCCCTTGGTGGGCAGCAGCCCGAGCACGACGCTGATGTTGATCAGGCCCTGCACCGCCATCATCGTGGTCAGGCCCACGGCCAGGAACGCGCCGAAACGGTCCTGGGCATTGACGGCGATCCGCAGCCCGCGCCAGGCGATCACCAGCAGGCACAGCAGCACCACCAGCGAGCCGACCAGGCCGGTCTCCTCGGCAATCACCGCGTAGATGAAGTCGCTGTGTGGCTCGGGCAGGAAGCGCAGCTTCTGCAGGCCCTCCATCAGGCCGCGGCCGAACAGGCCACCGGTGCCAACCGCGATCAGCGACTGGATCACCTGGAAGCCGGTGTTGAGTGGGTCGCCCCAGGGGTCCAGGAAGGCCAGCACCCGCGCCCGTCGATAGGGCACCAGCCACACCAGCACGTACAGCAGCGGCGTCGCCAGCAGCGCGCTCACGCCGAGGTACTGGTAGCTGAGCCCGGCGGCAAACAGCATCGCGAACGCGACGATCGCAATCGACACGGTGGTGCCGAGGTCCGGCTGGTACAGGATCAGCACCGACATCGCGCCGAGCACCAGACCGATCGGCAGCAGCACCCCGCGCACGTCGTTGACGCGATCCATCCGTCGACTGAGCAGGTCGGCGACAAACAGCACGATCGCCAGCTTGGCGAACTCGGACGGCTGGATGCCGATGCTGCCGACGCCGAGCCAGCGGACCGCGCCCTTGACCTCGTGACCGGCGCCGAACAGCTTCATCCCGGCCAGCACCACCAGCCCGACGAAGATCAGCCCCAGCGCCGTCGAGATCACCGTCGGCTGCTGCCAGGCGCGATAGTCGATCCGCATCACGACCACCATCAGCAGGCAGCCGAGCAGCGCCCAGGTCAACTGCCGGACCATCAGCTGCATCGGCATCGACGTGGCGTCCATCGCCTTGCCCGCGAGCGCGCTGTAGACCATCACCACGCTGACACTCACCAGGAAGAACGCGGCCACGAACAGCCACTTGTCCGACTTCAGCTTGCGAGCCATGACGCGTCTCCCCTAAAGCCGCGACCGCGACCACCCGAAACGTTGGGGTGCGGAACGATTAGTGAGCAGTCAGCAGTCATCAGCAGACGAACGGGCCAAGACACGGACCTCGCAAGCCGGGGCAGCCTGCGTTCCCAGCGGCCAGCTCTTGACCGCGCCACGTCAGCTGATGACTGCTCACCACTCACCCGTTCCGCACCTCCGGCCGCCGTGCCGCCTCGAGACGCTGCACGATGGCCTTGAAGACGCGACCGCGATCGGCGTAGTCGCGAAACATGTCGAAGCTGGCGCACGCCGGAGCCAGCAGCACCACCCCACCGCCACGTCGATCGGCCAGAGCCGCCTCGACGGCGGCTTCCAACGACGACGCGCGATGCACCGGCACCAGGTCGCCGAGCGCGCCTTCGACCCGGGCCGCGGCCTCGCCGATGGCCACCACCGATCCGCCTCGCGCCCGCAGCGCCGGCGCCAGGTGCGCGAAGTCCCCGCCCTTGTAGACCCCGCCGACGATCGCCGTCACCGGCTCGTCGAAGGCCTCGATCCCCATCCGCGCGGCCTCGACGTTGGTCGCCTTCGAGTCGTTGTAGACCCGCGTCGCGCCGATCGTCGTCACGTACTCCAGCGCGTGCTCGAGGCCGGTGAAGCCCTCGACCGCGGCCGTGATCTGGGCGCCTGACACGCCGGCCAGCGCCGCCACCGCACAGGCCGCGACCACGTTGCCGAGCATGTGGCGGCCGATCACCTGGACGGCCGAAACCGGCACCAGCGGCTGGGCCGGCTTCCCGGCCTGGCGACGCTCGATGACGCCGTCCGCAATGGCCACGCCCTCGGCCACCTGATCGTCGATGCCGACCTGGAGGATCCGGGCTCGTCCGGTGGCCGCATGCCGTGCGATCCGATCGTCGCGGCTCGGCACGATCGCCCAGTCCTCGGGTGTCTGGTGTTCGAAGATCCGCGCCTTGACCCGCTCGTAGACCGCCTCGGTGCCGTGCCGATCGAGATGGTCCGGCGAGAAGTTTAGCCAGACGGCGATGTGCGGATGGAACGCGACGATGGTCTCGAGCTGGAAGCTGCTGGTCTCGACCACGTGCCAGGTGTCGACGCCCGACAGTTCGACCTGCGCCGACAGCGGCACCCCGATGTTGCCGCCCACCAGCACGTGACGGCCCGATCCCTCGATCATCCGCCCGACCAGCGTGGTCGTGGTCGACTTGCCCTTGGACCCGGTGATCGCGATGATGCGCCCACGCACCAGCGACGCCGCGAACTCCAGCTCGCCAATCACGGTGACACCACGGGCGCGCGCGGCGCGCAGCGGCGCCGCATCCGCCGGCACGCCGGGGCTGACGATGACCAGCTCGGTCGTCGCCGGCACGTCGTCGGGCATGACGCCGAGGTGCAGGTCTACGC
>JACDAO010000731.1 GCA_013695405.1 Acidobacteriota bacterium
AGCCACTCCTGCGTTTCAATCGCGGTGACGTCCTGAACGTCCTGCGGGCCGTTGGTCATGGAAGTCTGAGTCCTCTGCCAGGCGGGCTGCTCGGCAGGCCCCGCAGCGGGACCTTCCGGAGTAAGAACAGCGCTTTACATTATCATCGCGGCATGACCCGCACCAGTCGCGCCGGACGGCCAATGGGCCAGATTGTGGCCGGCCTTCTGCTCGTGGCCGCGCTCGGTTGCACGGAGTCGGCGCCGCCGCCCCCCGCGCCAGCGGCGGCCCCGGCGACGCAGACCGAGTCCGGTCCCGGGTCCGGTCCCGGGTCCCTGCCGGCGATGATCGCGCGCTTCGCGCCGGCCGACCTCGGCGTCGACCTCGCCGCGCTGCCGGAGAGCGAGCGGACCACGCTGCGCCACCTCATCGAGGCGTCGCGGGTGATCGATGGCATCTACCTGCGGCAGGTGTGGGCCGGCAACCCGGCCATGCTCGCCGCGCTGCAAGGCGACCATTCCTCCACCGGCCTGGCCCGTCTGCGCTACTTCCTCATCAACAAGGGACCGTGGTCCCGTCTCGATGCCGAGGCCCCGTTCGTGCCGCGAGTCGACGCCAAGCCGGGCGGAGCCAACTTCTACCCGGCCGGGGCGACCAAAGCCGATGTCGAGCGCTGGTTCGCGAGCCTGCCTGCCGCCGAACGGCGCCGCGCGCAGGGCTTCTTCACCACCGTCCGGCGCGCTCCCGACGGCACGTTCCTGCTGGTCCCCTACGCGGTCGAGTACCAGGGCGAACTGGCGCTGGCGGCGACCCACCTGCGGGCCGCTGCCGCCACCACGTCCGAGCCGACCCTGAAGGCGTTCCTCGAAACCCGCGCGGCTGCCTTCCTCAGCAACGACTACTACGCCAGCGACGTCGCCTGGATGGAACTGGACGGCGCGATCGAGCCGACCATCGGTCCGTACGAGGTCTACGAGGACACCTGGTTTGCCGCCAAGGCCGCCTACGAGGCCTTCATCACGGTGCGCGACGACACCGAGACCGGCAAGCTGACCCGGTTCAGTGCGCAGTTGCAGGGCCTGGAGAATCGCCTGCCGATCGCCGCCGCGCTGCGCAACCCGAAGCTCGGCGCGCTGTCGCCGATTCGCGTCGTCAACGTCGTGTACAGCGCCGGCGACGCCAACCGCGGCGTCCAGACCGCGGCCTTCAACCTGCCCAACGACGAACGCGTCGTCGAGCAGAAGGGCACCAAGCGGACGATGTTGAAGAACACCCAGGAAGCCAAGTTCCGGCTGGTGCTGCAGCCGATCGCGCAGCGGGCGCTGCCGGCGGCGGATCGGCCGCGGGTCACCTTCGACGCCTTTTTCACCCACATCCTGATGCACGAACTGATGCACGGACTGGGCCCGAACACGATTACCGTCAGGGGCCAGAAGACCACGGTGCGCGCCCAGCTCAAGGACACCTACTCGACGCTCGAGGAGGCCAAGGCCGACATCGCCGGGTTGTGGGCGCTGCACATGCTGATCGACGATGGCGTGATCGACAGGGGCCTGGCCGACACGATGTACACGACCTTCCTGGCCTCGACGTTCCGATCGATCCGCTTTGGCACCTCGTCGGCTCATGGCCGCGGCATCGCCATCCAGCTCAACGCGCTGCTCGACGCCGGCGCGGTGGTGGTCAACAGCGATGGCACCTTCCGGATCGAGCCGAGCAGGATTCGCGCGGCGGTGGCGGCGCTGACCACCGAGATCATGTCGGCGCAGGCGGCTGGCGACTACGACAAGGCCAGGGCGCTGGTGGCGCGGGCCACGGTCCGGCCCGAGGTCAAGGCGGTGCTCGACAGGCTGGCCGACGTGCCGGTGGACATTGCGCCGCGTTTCGTCGCGGCCGACGCGCTGATGCAGTAGCGCGTTCACTCCTCGCTGGCACGCACGGTCGCAGCCCAGGTGGCGGCTTGGTGGACCGCCGCGCCGAACAGATCTTCCGGTGTGGCCTTGCCGCTCCAGCCAGGCGGTGCGCCGAGCTGCCTGATCACCGCACTGCCCGCGCCCGGCAGCGAGGGCAGCGGGTCGGACGGACGTCGCCCGAGGGGCAGCGGCGCCCGCAGCGCGTCGTAG
>JACDAO010000735.1 GCA_013695405.1 Acidobacteriota bacterium
ATCCACCCCGGCTACGGCTTCCTGAGCGAGCGCGCCGAGCTGGCCGCAGCCTGTGTCGACGCCGGCCTGACCTTCATCGGGCCGCCGGCCGAGGTGATTGCCAGGATGGGCTCGAAGCTCGAGGCCCGGCGGCTGATGGAAGCCGCCGGGGTGCCCTGCGTGCCCGGCGCCCGACCGGCCGACCAATCGATCGACGCGCTGCGGGCGGCTGCGGCCGAGGTCGGTTATCCGCTGCTCGTGAAGGCCTCGGCGGGCGGCGGTGGCAAGGGCATGCGGACGGTCGACGCCCCTGAGACACTTGACCTGGCACTCGGCGCGGCCCGGCGCGAAGCCGAAGCCGCGTTCGGGGACGGCACCTTGTACCTGGAGCGACGACTGCTGCGCGCGCGCCACATCGAAGTGCAGGTGATCGCCGACGCGCACGGCGCCGTGCTGCACCTGGCCGAACGCGAGTGCTCGCTGCAGCGTCGGCACCAGAAGGTGATCGAGGAAGCGCCGTCGCCGATCGTCTCGCCACTGCTGCGGCGCCGACTGGGCGCCGCCGCCGTCGCGGCGGCACGCGCCGCGGACTACCGCAACGCCGGCACGATCGAGTTCCTGGTCGAGGGCGAAGACGACGAGGCGCGCTTCTACTTTCTCGAGATGAACACCCGGTTGCAGGTCGAGCACCCGGTCACCGAACTCGCGCTCGGGCTCGACCTCGTGCACCTGCAACTCGACGTCGCCGCGGGCCTGGCACTGGGCCTGCGGCAGGACGAGGTGGTGCCACGCGGGCACGCGCTCGAGTGCCGCATCTACGCCGAGTCTCCGGAGCGCGACTTCCTCCCCCAGGCCGGGCCTGTGCTCCGCTACCGGGAACCCAGTGGGCCGGGCGTCCGCGTCGACTCCGGCATTCGCGAAGGCGACGAGATCACGCCGGACTTCGATCCGCTGCTGGCCAAACTGATTGTCCTCGCCCCGTCGCGGGCACTGGCCCTGGCGCGGGCTCGCCAGGCGTTGGCCGACCTGGTGTTGCTCGGGTTGCACACCAACGTCGGCTATTTGCGCCGGGCGCTGGCGCATCCGGACGTGCAGCGCGGCGCCTTCCACACCGGATGGCTCGCCGAACATCATGACGAGTTGACGATGAGCACGCCGGATCTCGACGATCTGGCTGCAGTCGTCGCTGCGGCGCAGCGACGACTGCCAGCGGCGCTGCAGCGGTCGCGAGCGTCCGCCGCGCCCCCGTCCGTCGTCGAAGCGGCCGATCCGTGGACCGCGCTCGGAGCGTGGCGTGGCTGAGCGCTCGCCGGACGACTGGGTCGCGCAGCGACGGACCGACGGCGCCTGGGAGCTGACCAGAACGACGACCGCCGGCCACGACCGCCGCCTCGCGCACGCGGTCACCGACGAGGACGGCGCCGTCTGGGTGAGCCTCGACGGCGAGGTGGTCGTGGTGCCGGGGATCGAGCTGGTGCGTCGCCGCGCTGTGGCGGCCGGGTCGCTCGAGGCGCCGATGCCGGCGCAGGTGACCGCGGTGCTGGTCGCGCCGGGGGACGATGTCGGCGAAGGCGCGACGCTGGTGCTGCTCGACGCCATGAAGATGGAACTGCCGCTGACCGCGCCACGAGCCGCCAGGGTGACGGCCGTGCACTGCGCGGTCGGCGATCGGGTGGCGCCCGGACGGGCGCTGGTCGATCTCGATCACCAGGCGTCGCCGGCATGAGCGCGCTGGCACCAGCCCGCGGCGAGGTCCAGATCGTCGAGGTGGGCCCGCGCGACGGGCTGCAGAACGAGCCGATGCCGGTCCCCGTGGACGCACGGATTGCGCTGGTCCAGGATCTGGCCGAGGCTGGACTGACGCGGATCGAGTGCGGCGCCTTCGTGCGCCCCGAGCGGGTCCCGCAGATGGCCAGCAGCGACGCGGTCTGCCGCGCCCTGACCGCCGACGTGATGATCGCCGCGCGCGGCGTGCGGCTGTCGGCGCTGGTGCCGAACCTGATCGGCCTCGAGCGCGCGCGCGCGGCAGGCGTCCGCGAGGTTGCAGTCTTCGCGGCGGCGTCCGAGACCTTCAGCCGCCGCAACGTCAACCAGTCCATCGACGAGGCGCTGCGCAGCCACGCGGAGGTCTGCGCCGCCGCCGGCTCCGCGGGCCTGGCGGTGCGCGGGTACGTCTCGACCGCGTTCGGCTGTCCTTACGAGGGCGAGGTCGCGGTGTCTGCGGTGATTCGGGTCACCGACGCGCTGCTGCGCAACGGCGTCTTCGAGGTCGCGATCAGCGACACCATCGGCGTGGCGCACCCGGCGCAGGTGCGCCAGGTGATGCGAGAGGTGCTGCGGGCCGTGCCGGCCAGGTCGGTCGCGCTCCACTTCCACGACACCCGCGGCACCGCCCTGGCCAACGTGCTCGCCGCGCTGGATCTCGAGGTCACCGTCTTCGACGCATCGGCGGGCGGTCTGGGCGGCTGTCCGTTCGCGCCGGGCGCCACCGGCAACCTGGCGACCGAGGACCTGCTCTACATGCTGCACGGGCTCGGCCTGGCGCGCGGTGTCGATCTGAATGCCGTCGTGGCGGCGTCGGCGCGCGTCGAGCGGGTGCTGGGGCGCCACCTGCCCTCCCGGTACTACCGGGCGGTGCGCAGCGCCACCGGTCGGACGCACGACGGGTCGAGGCCGGGAGCCTCCTGATGGACATCGAATCGAGCTGTCCGTACTGCGGCGAGTTGATGACGCTGCTGATCGACGTCACCGCGGGGCGGCGGCAATCGTACGTCGAGGACTGCTGGGTGTGCTGTCGTCCGATCACCGTGCAGGTCACCGTCCACTCGCGCGACGACGTCGACATCGAGCTGCGGTCGGCGGACGAATGAGCAGGCGCGCTACTCGCGGCTGAGCGCCTCTCCAAGCAGTGTTGTCTCGACGCTGGGCGCATCCCGATCGGCGTGCGGGCGCCACGGACCACCCATCGGCCGACCGGCGCCGACGACGTAGCAGACCGGTTGGGCGTGGCCGTCCAGGCCGAGGCCCTGCTCGATCACCGAGTCGGCCAGGGCGGCGGTACAGAACGGCGCCAGGTCGAGCGCCGCGGCACAAAGGCAGAATGTCTGGGCCAGGTGGCCGGCCTCGATCAGGATGACGCGATAGGCGCGCGCGCTGCGGTAGCGCCAGCTGACCCGCGCCAGCACAGAGGCCATCGCGACAATCACCGGGGCGTTCTGGTACCCATCCTGCGACGGCAGCCACGCCGTGACCGCGTCGGGCCCGTGCCGGCCATCGAGCCGTGACAGCACGTGCCTATCGGGCCGGTAATGGTACAGCCCGGGCGCGAGGTCGTCGACCTGTCGGGCCCAGACATAGGCTTCGAGGCTGTGTCGGGCGCCGCCCGAGGGCGAGGTCTTGAGCGGCAGAGGCGCGTGATCCCGGATGCGGGCCCATGCCTGGACGCCAAAGGTGACGCCGAGCAGGGTCGCCAGATCCTGGAGCGGCACGCCGCCCGGCGCGAACTGCCGATGCGTGCGCCGCAGCCGCAGCGCCTCTCGCAGCGTCCCGGGCAGCACTGGCGCGGGCAACGCCACTTCGGCGCCGCCAGGGTCGGGCAACGTGGGCGATGGTGCCGACGCGACCGGGGCGGGAGTGACAGCGGCGGCAGTATCAGCGGTGGCCGGGCCGGGCCGCGCCGCGCCGGCAAACGTCACGTCCCTGGTCGCGAGGTGGAACAGACGCGCCACCGGCGACCACACCCGCCACGCATCCTCGCCCGCACGCACAGCGAGCGCCGGCGCGTGGCGGGACTGGTCGTCGGTGGCGGGCGCGGACGCCGATATCTCGATCAGGTCGAGCGCCAGCAGGCCGGTCAGCAACACCTCGACCGCCGGCCGCGGTGTGTCCAGCACGCGTGCGACCTGGTCGACCGATCGCCAGTCGCCGAGCCCGTCCAGCACTTCGAGCACGAGGTCGGTCGCCGGCGTGCCGTCGGTGCGGCGCGCCGACTGCACCACGCGACCGCTGCCGCGCCACAGGGACAGGACATGCGGCGCGCGGCGCACCAGTGTCCGCAGCCCCCCGAGATCAGCGGTCACGCGGTGCGCTACGCGGATGGGAACTCGTACACCGCCTCGTTGGCCGCGCTGCTCCAGCACTCAGCCTGCAACAGCAGCGCCGTGCCTTCGAGCGTGGCCCGGAGCGCCTTCCTGCGCTGGCTGCGCTCGCCGTCCTCGACCGAGACCTCGTCGAGTTCCTGCAGCAGCTTCTCGATGGCCTCGACCACGGGGCGGAGCGAGACGTTGGGCTTCTGATGGGCCATGAAGGGATTACCTCTGGAGCGGGCAGCGCCGCCTCCGGTTAGAGACCACTTTCGTACCTGGACAACACGTCGGCCCAGCGTGGGTCGGACCGGACGATGGCGAAGCGCTCATCGACGCGGAAATAGGACAACCGCGAGCTCTTGCCGGCGGCGGCCACCTCCAGCCAGCTGAAGACCGCCTCGACCTGCTCGAGCCCGGCATAGGCGGTGGCCAGGAAGAACGCCAGGTTGGGGCGATCCTGCTCGGAGGCGGCGTCGTACTGCGCCCCCAGATCGCGCAGCAGGCGATCGGCCTCGCCGTGCCGGCCGCTGCGGCCGAGCGCAGCGACGATCTGGGCCTGCGAGAAGGCGTCGCGTCCGCCGCGGCGGGCCGAGAGATCGCGACACACCGAGAGCGCATCCTCGAATTTGCCGACCGAGACGAAGATTCGGCACTGCCCGACCAGGGGCGACTCGAGCGCGGTGTCGATGCTGCGCAGCTGCTGGAACAACGCCAGCGCCTCGTCGTCGCGGCCGGC
>JACDAO010000737.1 GCA_013695405.1 Acidobacteriota bacterium
GATCATTGTCGACCACTTCCACGAGCAGGTGCTCGCCCTGAACCAGATCGGCGGCGACGCCCGGGCGATGGTCGTGACCAGCGGCATCGAGCGGGCGATCCAGTACTTCCACGCCATCGGCGAATACCTTGTCGAGCGCAAGAGCCCGCACCGCGCTATCGTCGCCTTCTCCGGCGAGCACGAGTACGGCGGCGCGAAGGTGACCGAGGCGTCGCTGAACGGGTTCCCGTCGAACCAGATCGCCGAGAAGATTCAGGCCGATCCCTGCCGGTTCCTGATTTGCGCCGACAAGTTCCAGACCGGCTACGATGAGCCGCTGCTGCACACCATGTACGTGGACAAGGTGCTGTCGGGCATCAAGGCCGTGCAGACGCTCTCGCGCCTCAACCGCGCGCATCCGAAGAAGCACGACGTCTTCGTGCTCGACTTCATGAACGACTCTGGCGGTATTCAGGCGGCCTTCGCCGACTACTACCGGACGACGGTGCTGGCCGAGGAGACCGACCCCAACAAGCTGCACGACCTGAAGGCGGCGCTCGACGGCCACCAGGTCTACGGCGAGTCACAGATCGACACGCTGGTGGCGTTGTACCTGGATGGCGCTGATCGCGATCGGCTCGACCCGATCCTCGACGCGTGCGTGGCCGTGTACAACGAGCAGCTGGGCGAGGACGCGCAGGTCGACTTCAAGGGCAAGGCCAAGACGTTCCTGCGGGCCTACGGGTTCCTGGCGTCCATCCTGCCGTACAGCAACGCCGAGTGGGAGAAGCTGTCGATCTTCCTGAATTTCTTGGTGCTGAAGCTGCCGGCGCCCGTCGAGGAGGACCTCTCGAAGGGCATCCTCGAGGCTATCGACATGGACAGCTACCGTGTCGAGAAGCGGGCCGCCGTCAAGATCCTCCTGCCGGATGCGGACGCCGAAATCGAGCCGGTCCCGACGACGGGCGGAGGGAGGAAGCTGGAGCCTGAGCTCGACAGGCTCTCGAACATCCTCAAGACGTTCAACGACCTCTTCGGGAACATCCCCTGGAGCGATGCCGACCGCGTTCACACGTTGATCACCGAGGACATCCCGGCCCGCGTGGCGGCCGATGTCGCCTACCAGAACGCCAGGCAGCACTCCGACAAGCAGAACGCCCGCATCGAGCACGACAAGGCCCTGCAGCGCGTCATGACCGCGGTGCTCAAGGACGACACGGAGCTGTTCCGGCAGTTCATGGACAACGAGGGCTTCCGTCGGTGGATGGGCGACATGGTGTTCGGGTTGACATACGCCCCGTCTACCTCAGGTGAAGCCGCAACCAACGGACGTGCCTGAAGCATCGACGTCAAGCGGGCGGACTACTCGCGGCTCGTTGCCGGAGGCCATCCCCGGGGTCTCGATGAAGGGCGTGTACTACGACTACGCGACTGGAGCATGGGTGCGTATGCCCCGAACCCGGTGTGTTCGGTGTCGGCAACGTCGTGACCGGTCGAGGCAAGATCAAAGCGTCGGAAGTGCACGCCAAGGCCGTTGCGGCACATCTGCTCGAGCACTACCTCGGCGTGAACGATGACGCGGAGGTACGCAACGTCGATGGCCTCGCGGCGGCGGCCGAAGGATCCGGCGCCAAACAGGCGCGTCAGGTGCTCGCGCACGTCGCCGGTCGCGCACCGCTCGAGACGGCCGCTGCCGACGCGCTGATCGCCCGCCCGCGTGAGCGGCAGGCGGCCATCGGCTACGACGACTACGCCGGCTGGATCGCCAAGGTCACGCCGTCAGACATGGGCTGAAGCATCAGGTCGGACGCCCGGCCCGTGTTCGGCGCAGCGCTCGGTGCCGTTCACGCGGCCGACCGCTGACGCATCACATGAAGGGCAGTACAGCCGTCCAGACGTTGCTGCCGCTCGACACGTTGGCGTAACCGAAGTACAGACGACCCTGCCCACGGCGGCTTCGTCGTGGGCGCCTGCTGTCCGGACCTGCACGTCGGTCACCAGTCAATCCTCCACGCGATCAGAATCGCGGCTTGGGCCAGAGGATCTTGAGCACACCCGCAACCATGTCGGGAAACAGCAGCACGCTGATGGCGACGAGCAGGCACATGAGGACGAGCACCCACGCAAGGCCCGAGAGGACCACGCGCACGCGGCGTCCCGTCCAGGACGGTGCGTGCGAACCTCAGCGCGATCGTCACGCGTGCGCAGACCGAGGGTGTGCAGGTGCTGCTCTGCGGGATGGAAACGCCGCCCTTCCGAGGGTGGGACTGCACGCTGGCGTTCCACGACATCTATCCAAGCCTGGCGCGCGAGCACGCCATGCCGCTCGTCCCGTTCCTCCTCGCCGGGGTCGTCGGCAACCGCGACCTGAACCAACCGGACCTGATCCATCCGAACGCGGACGGCGCGCAACGTATTGCTGCGACGGTCTGGCCGTATCTGGTGCCTGTCCTGCGCAACACCACGCCCGTCGCGAACCACTGACGCGCGCCGAGCCTACTGCTTCGCCAGGTCCCGGTAGTTCGTCAGCTTGATGCCGCGCCGGGTGATGACGTCCCTCACCTTGGGACTCGTCCAGGCCTCGAGCACGGCGTTGCGATCCGCGGCGACCCACTCGTAGCCCAGGTGCCCAATCGCCCGCATCTCCGGATCGTCGGTTGCCGCATGGTCGATGTGCAGCCAGAGGCCCGGGCCGAGTGTCTCGAGCCTCGCCGCGAGCTTGTCGGCCTTCACGGCACCAGGATCCTTGCTGTCGTAGACCCGGCCCACCATCTGCACGCCCAACTGCGCCGGCACGACCAAGCCGTGTTCGTTGGTCAATCGCACGACGAGATCGTGTACCTCGTTGGACACGGACGTGAACCCCATGTGGTTCCACGTGTAGGTGACTTGCGGGATGTGCCGCTTCGCCAGCGCGAGCTGCGCGCGAAGCTCGCGCTCGATCTCGTCCATCCTCCAGCTGCTCTCCTTGATGCTCGTCTTTGGCGGAAAGCCCGACCGCGG
>JACDAO010000738.1 GCA_013695405.1 Acidobacteriota bacterium
GGCACGTCGTACGCGCCGCCGCGCGCCGCGTTCGGGTAGCGACGCTCGGTTGGTAGCGCGACCGGCTGCCGCGACGGCGTCGCGGACCCGCCGAACTCGGCGTAACGGCCGGGGGCGTACCCGTCAAGGGTCCACTCGGCGACGTTGCCGAGCATGTCGTGCAGGCCGAAGGCGTTGGCGGCGCGAGTCGCCACCGGGTGGGGCTTGCCGCCGGCGTTGCCCGCATGCCAGGCTTCGGCGTCGAGCGGGACCGGTTGGGCCACCGCGGCGCCGGCCCGCGCGGCGTACTCCCATTCGGCCTCGGTCGGCAATCGATAGGCCTTGCCGGTCTGCTGCGAGAGCCAGCGGCAGTACTCCATCGCGGCGTGATGGGTCATCGCCACCGCCGGCTGCCGGCCCTTGCCGAAGCCCTTGGCCTCGTCGCCGTAGGCACGCGACGGGCGCGAGACGGCGTCGCTGTCGCCGGCCTGTTGGTCGCCGGTCCGCACGCCGGTGTTGCCGACGAACGCGAACTGGTCGTACTCGTCCCAGGTCACCTCGGTGCGGGCCATCCAGAACGGCGCCACGACCACCTGCACCGGTGGACCTTCGTCCGGGTCGCGCCCCGGCTCCGTCTCCGGACTGCCCAGGCTGAAGGTGCCGCCGGGTATGGCCACCATCTCGAAGGTCACCGTGGTGCCGGGAATGGTTTCCGTATACGCCGGCGCTGGCGCAGCGGCGGGCGCCGGCTGCCCCTGCAGATACGCCGCGGTCGTCACCAGCAGCAGTGCGGCGCTTGCCGCACGGCCACGCCGCACGGCGAGGTGGTGGTCGGAACACACGGTGGTCGAAGTGTATCGCGGGCGGCGGGCCGCTGAAAAGAAGAAGGGCGGAGCGCCGGACAGTCCGGCGCCTACGGGGGGTGTGACCGCCGGACAAGTCCGGCGGCTACGTCGTGGGTCGGGACCGCCGGACAAGTCCGGCGGCTACGACCGGGCGCCTGTCCCTAGAACTGGAACCGCACGCTCAGCTGGATGTCGCGTTGGCCGCCCTTGCCGGTGATGCGGCCGAAGTTCCCGCTGAGCGGGTTGGACTCGATGCCCCCCAGATTCGGGTGATTGATGAAGTTGAACGCTTCGGCGCGGAACTGCCCGCGCCTTGTGCCGCCGAGGTTGAAGTTCTTGAACAGCGCCAGATCCCACTGCATCTCGCCCGGGTGACGGTACGCGTTGCGCGGCGAGTTGCCGAAGGTGCCGTTCTCGGGCCGGACGAACACGCTCGTGTCGAGCGCGACGGACCCGGGTGTGCCGTCATAGAGCACGTGGTTCACGCTGGAGGCTGCGGTCTGGCTCCACGGTTGGCCGAATGCAGCGTCGCCTACGCCCGCGATGTCCTCTGACCCCTGCCCGACGGTGAAGGGCGTGCCGGTACGGAGGAACGTGGCCCCCGACACCTGCCACCCACCCAGCAGGTTCTTCAACAGCGTGTCCTGCTCGCGGAAGAAGGGAAGGTCGTAAATGTAGTAGATGTTGAACAGGTGACGACGGTCGAAGTTCGACGGTCCCTCGTAGATCGTGTCGTCGTATGTGTTCCAGAGCACGTTGCGCTTGTCGGACGCGTTGTCGGTCGACCTGCCGAGCGTGTACGCCGCGCCCACCTTGAGACCGTTGGTGTACCGGCGGTCGGCCGAAATCTGCAGGCTGTTGTACATGGATCGGCCCGAGTTCTCAGAAATGCGAATCACGCCGTAGCCAAGGTACGGGCGCAGCGCCGCGATGTTCACGCCAGGGTTCCGCTGCAACGTGCCCACCGGGAGCTGGTTGATGTTGCGCTCACGCTGAAGGTACAGGCCACGTCGTCCGACGTAGGTCACGTCCACGATGAAGCCGAAGGGCACCTCGCGCTGCACGCCGGTGGACCACATGTAGGACGTCGGGTGCTTGAAGACCGGGTCCTGGCCGTTGATGCCGATGGGCAAATCGCCGACGCCGACAGTGCCGCCACCGGGGTTGTCCACACTGCCGTTGGACACCGTGGCCTGTGGCTGGAATGGCGGATTGCCCCCCAGCAGCGTCGAGTCGTTGAGTGTCACGCGGTTGTGGAACATGCCGGCACTGGCGCGCAGCACCGTCTTGTCGTTCCAGGCATAGGACACGCCGCCTCGCGGCTCGAACACGTTGCTGTGGGTCTCGGAGAACCCGCGCGGCTGGCCGTTGAAGAGCGCGAGCACACGCGGGTCGCCCGAGATCACCGAGTTCGCCGCGTCACCCTCGAACCCGTCGCCAGGCAGGACAACGCCGTTGAAACGCGTGCCGCCCACCAGTCGGCCGGTCGTGGGATTCACCGACGGCGCGGCAGCCGGGTTGTAGAAGCGCGGATCGAAGTTGGCGATGTTGTTGGTGGTCGAGTACCACGGCGGCCAATACACGTACCGGACACCGCCCTCGATTGTCAGTTTGCTGTTCGGGCGCCATGAGTCCTGGATGAACGCGTCGGTGGCCAGCGCACGCCACTTGGTGAAGTTGCGCTGCCCGAGCTCGGCGTAGTTGGAATACAGCCCGAGCGCCATGTTGGCGATGGCCGTACCGGTCCCGCCAGGGCGACCGTCCAGGAACTCGAAACGGCCGTTCTGGTTGTTGGTACTGCCGGGGATCGCGGCGACGTTGATCTGGTCGAAGTCGTCCTCCCCCGAGTACTCCACCTGCACGCCGGCCTTGAAGGTGTGACGTCCGCGCACCATCGTGGCGATGTCCTGGATGGTGTGGATGGGGCCAGAGGAGAACGCCGGGTACGGCCCGCCGTCTATCGTCTGGAAGTTGTTCGGCGTGACGGTCGGAATCTTGTCGAAGATCTCCTTCTCCTGGAAGATGTACGGGTAGTTCACCCCCGTGCGGCTGCGCTGGTGAAGGCCGGTCTCGGTGAACACGTCGATGAACACGTCGTCTCGCGAGAATGTGTAGTTGAGCTCATTGACGATGTTGTTGGTCAGCGTGCTGGTCCAGCTCGCGGTCTGGGTGAAGTTCGGGCGCTCCCAATCGGTTCGCGCGAAGGGCAGTCCACCGCGGAACGCGTCCACCGCGACCCAGTTGTACCGTGAGAACCGATACGCAAACTGATTGGAGGCGTTGGGACGATAGTCGAACCGGATGTTGTCCTTCCGCTGGTCCTGCGGGTTATCACTCGTCAGGATGGCGTTGGCGCTGCCCTGCCGGAAGCCGGGCGTCGGGTCCGGATACAGGTTCATGAGAGCCACGCCGTTTGGCGACAGCCGGTTGGACGGAATGATGTTGCCCGGGAACGGCTGTCCGGTGAGCGGATCCGTGAGCGTACGCGCGCCATTCACGAACCCGTTGTTGGGGTCGAGCAGCTCGCTGAAATTGCCCTGCCGCATCAGCGCCGTCGGTACGGTGACTATCGATGTGGCGACCTGGAAGAAGTTGACCCACTCCTGGGCGGTGAAGAAGAACAACTTGTCCTTGAAAAGTCCCCCGGGCACGGGACCGCCGAACGCGTAGCCGTACTGCTTGTAGTCGAAGGCGTCCGGCCCGCTGTTCTGCAGCGGGTTCGGGCTGCGGTTGCGGCTCCAGCTGTTGGCCTGCAGCGATTCGTCGCGCAGGAAGAACGAGGTGCTGCCGCTGTAGCGGCTGCTGCCGCTCTTGGTCACGAAGCGAATCTGCCCACCCGACGAGCGTCCGAATTCCGGCAGGTAGTTGGCCGTGAGGACCTGGACTTCCTGGATGGCGTCCACGTTCTGGATGCCGATGATCGCGCCTGTCGATCGCGTCCGGACGGCCGTGGCGCCGTCGATGGTGATGTTGTTCTCGTCAGACCGGCTACCGTTGATGTTGAAGCCCCCATTTCCCAGATCCTGGAAGC
>JACDAO010000740.1 GCA_013695405.1 Acidobacteriota bacterium
ATCCACCCCAGGCGCGGGAAGTACACCTCCACCCAGGCGTGCGCCTCGCTCTCGTACACGATGTAGGCGGCCTCGGCCTCGTCGTACGCGCCCGGCGCGAAGCCCGTCACCACACGCGCCGGCACCCCGACCGAGCGGAGCATGACCGTCATCGCCGTGGCATACGAGTCCGCGTACCCGCTCTGCTGATCGAACAGCGTGTAGTCAACCCAGTCGCGCTCGGCCGATGGCGGGACGATCCGCGTCTCGTAGGTGAGGCCGCGCAGGTACGCCTCGATCGCCAGCGCCTTGTCGTAGGCGGTCGGCGCCCCCGCGGTCAGCTCGCCCGACAACGCCTTCACGCGGTCCGGGAGCGTGTTCGGGAGCTGCAAGTACTTCTGGACCCCGGCCGGAAGGTCGTCGCCGGCCGTCCGCAGCTGCGTCTCCGAGGCCACCGACGCGAAGGACACGACCGTGTACTGCTGCCCCTTGCGGAGCATCTGCGCCAGCCGCACCACCGATGGGTCTTCCTGCTGCTCGCGCCACTCGACCAGGGTCGGGACGGACACCCGCACCGGCGTGTCGGCCGAGAACACGAGGTTCGACTGCGGCGCGAGGACGGTGATGATCTGCTCCATCTCCTCGCGCGCCTCGCCGGCGCCGAACGGAAGGGGCAGCGGCTGGTCCGCCTCGAAGCGGTCGCCGTAGACGTCGCCGGCCACCATGCCCTGCCCGGTGTAGGTCAGGTACGTCGTGGTGCGCCAGTAGCGGTTGCGCGGCGCCTCGATCTTCAGCACCGGCTGCGTCCCGAGCTCGAAGCCCTCGCGCGGTTGCATCGTGCTACTGAACGCGAGGCCGACCACGACCACCGGCGGCCCCTGGACCCCGCCGAACATGCGGTCCACCTGCGACTGGCCGCGCTGCCAATTGTCCATGATCCGGCCCCAGACCGGATCGAGTAGCCCCGACGGCTGGTCGGACGGCCCCTGCCGCGCGAGGACCATCACCAGCACGATCGCCACCGCGCTGGTCAGCACGACGTTCCGGACGACCGCCCCTTGCACCTCCAGCCCGGACCGCGCCCAGAACGCCTGCCGCCGCAGCAGCTCCAGGCGGACGATCAGCAGCAGGCCGGCGAAGAGCAGGACGAAGAAGTGATAGTTCAGCGTCGAGTAGCTGTACGACAAGTGCAGCAAGCAGAGGCAGCCGGCGATCGCGACGGCCCACCCGCCGCGCCCCAGCTTGAACACGAGCCAGCTACTCCCGTACGACAGCAGCCAGGCGATCGACGCCATGTACAGCGCGAACATCACGTTGTCGCGGCTGTTGCCGCCGGTGAACGCGGTGTATAGCCAGACGTGGACGTGCCAGATCAGCTCCGCGATCTTGCCTTCCCAGGTCGATGCCGTCATTCGATTGCCGAACAGCAGCACGACCGCCTGGATGCCGAGGAGGACGCCCGCCGTGTGCGCGGCCCAGCGCTTCAGGCCGCTCTTCGCCGCCGCCAGCCCGACCAGCAGCCGGAACATCGCGAGCGGCACCAGCACGTCGAGGTCTTCGACCCAGGCGGCCTCCTGGACCGAGTGGACCACGGCCCAGATGACGATGGCGAGCAGCAAGACGGACAGCCAGCCTTCGCGCGGTCCTCGGCGCAGTTGAGCTTCCACGTGCGGTCTCCGTTCGGTTGGGCCTGCCCGGATGCTAGCGACTCGTGTGCAGTGTCAAGCTGAGCGACGCGAAGGATCTACGGACTGACTATCCGCGGACAGTCTGGAGACGAGATCCTTCGACAGGCTCTGCCTGCCTCAGGATGACACAACTGTTGACGGTCACGCCTTATCGTCTCCGTGGCGCTGCATTAGAAATTCGGCCGCGCGGCCCCGAGCGCGGGGGTCGCGAGTGCCTGCTGGAGCGAGTCGCCTCGCTTGACGACGTAGGTTGGGACTCTAGCTGCCGCCAGCGCCGCCAGCACGTTCAGAGAATCGGCGGCGCCATCGTCGGCCTCGGGCGAGCGCAATGTGGTGCCCGACACGCGGACCACCATTGCCGGCTTGCGCGCGAACGAGGCCGCATCG
>JACDAO010000814.1 GCA_013695405.1 Acidobacteriota bacterium
GTCCTCGATCAGAATGGCTGCCAGTACAAGCCGCACGTGATGGGGATCATGGTCGGCCAGACCTACAAAATCCTCAACTCCGACGGCGTCCTGCACAACGTTCACACGCTGCCCAAGATCAACCCGGCATTCAACAAGGGGATGCCGGCGACGGTCAAGGAGGCGACCACGTCGTTCGGCAAGCCGGAGGCGGTCTTCCATATCAAGTGCGACGTCCACCCGTGGATGAGCGCGTACGTCGCCGTCTACACCCACCCGTTCTTCTCGGTAACCGCCACCGACGGGAAGTTCACGATCGCGGGCCTCGACCCCGGGACCTACGAGATCACGGCCTGGCACGAGAAGCTCGGGACGCAGACGGCCTCGGTGACGGTTGGCGGAAGCGATACCAAGACCCAGAACTTCAAGTTCACCGTTCCCGCAAAGAAGTAGCGATCCGAGTACAGCCCCATGACCCAGCCAGGAGCTGTCACCGCACCGCAGCCGCACGTCGCGCACCAATCCCATCACGAGGAGTTGGGCTTCTGGCGCCAGTACGTCTTCTCGGTCGATCACAAAGTGATCGGCATTCAGTACGCCATTACCGGCCTGCTGTTCCTCCTCTTCGGCTTTTCGCTGATGATGCTGATGCGCTGGCAGCTCGCCTACCCGGGCGCCGCGCTGCCGCTGGTCGGCAACCTCTTCGGCGAGGCGCGCATGCCGGGCGGGACGATGCTCCCTGAGTTCTACAACGAGCTCGGTGCCATGCACGGCACCATCATGGTCTTCCTCGGCGTGGTCCCCCTCGCCGTGGGCGGCTTCGGGAACTTCGTGGTCCCGCTCCAGATTGGAGCCCCGGACATGGCGTTCCCGCGGCTCAACATGGCGAGCTACTGGTTCTTCTTCCTCGGCGGCGTGACGATGCTCGCCAGCTTCTTTGTCCCCGGTGGAGCCGCGCAGTCCGGTTGGACCTCTTACACACCGCTCTCGGTCCTGGCGGGCACCGGCCAGACGATGTGGCTGATCGGGATGCTGTTCCTGATCACCTCGTCGCTGCTCGGCGCGGTCAACTTCATCACCACAATCATCCAGCTGCGCGTCAGGGGACTCACGTTCATGCGATTCCCCTTCTTCGTGTGGACGCAGTTGGTCACCTCGTTCCTGCTGCTCCTGGCCTTCCCGCCGCTGCAGGCTGCGGCGATCATGCAGATGATGGATCGCGTGGCCGGCACGAGCTTCTTCATGCCGAGCGGCCTCGTCGTGAGCGGCCAGGTCCTCACCGCGGCCGGCGGAGGCAACCCGCTCCTGTGGCAGCACCTGTTCTGGTTCCTGGCGCACCCGGAGGTCTACGTCCTGATCCTGCCGGCGATGGGCATCGTGGCCGAGGTCATCGCCAACAACACGCGGAAGCCCCTGTGGGGCTACCGGTCGATGGTCTACTCACTCATGTTCCTCGGCTTCATGTCGTTCCTCGTCTGGGCGCACCACATGTTCATGACTGGCATGGGGACGGCGATGGCGGCGTTCTTCCAGACGACCACGATGATCATCTCGATCCCGTCGGTCGTGATCCTGACGGCCCTGCTCATCTCGCTCTGGGGCGGATCGATACGCTTCAACACGCCGATGCTCTTCGCGCTCGGCTTCCTGCCGATGTTCGGCATCGGCGGGCTCACGGGGCTTCCGCTCGGCTTCAACGTCTCGGACATCCCGCTCCACGACACGTACTACGTCATCGGCCACTTCCACTACGTCGTCGCTCCGGGGACGATCTTCGCCCTCTTCGCGGGGGTTTATTACTGGTACCCGAAAGCCACCGGAAGGAAGATGAACGAGACGCTCGGCAAGATCCACTTTTTCGGCTCGCTCGTCTGCATGAACGTCATCTTCATGCCGATGTTCCTCATGGGGCTGGCCGGCGTCTCGCGGCGCCTGTTCGACGGTGGGGAGACCTACGCCTTTGCGCAGCCGGTCCTCCACCTGAATGTCGTGTCCTCCTGGGGCGCGTGGATCCTCGCGATCTTCCAGATTCCCTTCATCTTCAATTTCTTCTGGAGCATCTGGAAGGGGGAGAAGACCGACGAGAACCCGTGGCAGGCCACGACGCTCGAGTGGGCCGCCCCTTCGCCGCCCCCGCACGGCAATTTCCTGGAGCCCCCGCAAGCGTACCGCGGGCCTTACGAGTACAGCGTACCCGGCGCGGCCAGGGACTACACGCCGCAGCACGAGGCGTGATCGCGATGGAGATTCCCTACACCTTCGAGGTGCGCCGCGACACCGGTCTGACCAACGGCAAGATCGGCCTCTGGCTGTTCCTGGCCTCGGAGGTCATGCTGTTCGGCGCGCTCTTTGCGAGCTACATCCTGATCCGGACGGGGGCGCCGAACTGGCCACGCGGAGACACGATTCTGAACGTGCCGCTGGCCACGTTCAACACGATCGTCCTGATTTCGTCCTCCGTCACCATGGTGATGGCCTGGGCGTCGCTGGTACGAGGAAGCTTCGCGACATTTCGGATCTACATGGGGGCGACGATCCTGCTCGGGTTCGTCTTTCTCGTCGTCAAGTACTTCGAGTACAGCCACAAGTTCCACGATGGGCTCTATCCCAGCACCAACAACTTCCTCGCCATCTACTTCACCCTGACCGGCCTCCACATGCTTCACGTGGCCGGCGGGATGGCGCTGAACGCCTGGTTCTGGGGCCCGGGCGCGAAGCTCTGGAAAACGAACCCGGTGTGGTTCACGAACCGGGTCGAGCACTCGGGCCTCTTCTGGCATTTCGTGGATCTGGTCTGGATCTTCCTGTTCCCGACCCTGTATCTACTCTAGGCAACAGCGACGGCAGGCGCAGCCATGACGAGCGACCACATCACCGTCGACCACGCAGCGGACATCGACAGACAGGTCAGGGTCTACGTCGTCGTGTTCGTCGCGCTCCTGGCCCTGACGCTCGTCACGGTGGCGGTCTCCTACCTCGACCTGCCACCGGCGATGGCCATTGCCGTGGCCCTCTTGGTCGCGACCGTCAAGGGATCGCTGGTGGCGTGCTACTTCATGCACCTGATCTCCGAGAAGAAGCTGATCTACGTGGTCCTCGTGATCACCGCGATCAAGTTCGTCGCGTTGCTGGCGCTTCCCGCCGTGACCCACAGCAACGGCTTCTGGATTGACGAATGAACCTCCGATGGTTCCACGCGCTGCTGATTCTCCTCTCCGCGGCCCTCGCGGCGCTGTTCGG
>JACDAO010000018.1 GCA_013695405.1 Acidobacteriota bacterium
GGCCACGGCGACGCCCGCCCTCGTCGCCTCGATCGGCGAGACCACCCCGGCCTCGACGCGCGCCGCCACACTCTCCGCCACCTCCGTGACCAGGCGGATCGCTTCCTGGGACAGTGCGACGGTTTCCTGCGCCGCCAGCACCGCGGTGAAGGCGCGGCTCACTTCCGTGAACACGTCGATGCGCGCCGTCTCGTAGTCCCATGCGGCGAGGTCGCGGTCGAGCGCGGCTACCTGTTGCCTGGCGGTGCGCTTGCCTCCCAGTTCGATGACCTGACTGAGCTGAATGGTCGCCTGCGGCTGCACCGGCTGATCTGCGTCACTGCCAGGCATTCGGCTCGCCCCAAAGTCTTCGGCCAGCAGGTCCAGCGTTGGATTAAGAGGGCGGCCGGCTTGCAGGATGCGGGCCTCGAGGGCCCGTGATTCCCACGCAAAGGTGGCCAACGCGGGATTGCGTAGCAGGGCCAGCGCGAGCGCTTCCCGCAGCGACACGGCGCCGGTCGGGTTCACGACAGTCGACGCTTCGCGCCGCTCCACGGCTTCCAGCGCCGGCAGGTACACGGGCAGCCCTCGACCCAGAGGTCGTTCCTCGACTCGCGGCGTTGGCGGCTGCGCGACCACGGGCCCCGCGCAGGTCACTATTACGGCGCCTGCCCACGCCGCGCGGACAAGAACGCCGGGGACGCAACGAAAGCCAGCGATAACGACACCCACAGGCATACGCCCTCTCAGAAGAAATAGAGCCGCGATCGCGCGGCCTCGTGCCCGCGGCATCCATGCCATCGAGCCCGGCACGAGGTTGCGGCGCGCGCGACGATTTGCGACGTCACGACACAGACGGATCCGGCCCCAGACGGGTGCCAGGACGAGCGACTTGCTTGGCGAAACGAACGGACGACCGGCATCAGGCCGGTCAGTGGTCAGGCGGGAAGGACCAGGGGCGGGGCGCGGAGTGGGGCGTCAGTGATTCGAGGGGGACTGTGCGCGCGGACTTCACACGACGTTACGTGGCACGTCGAGTAGTCAGGCGGCGCGACGTCTGGCGCGTCGCGCGCACAGGGAGCTAGCGCGAGGTCTGGCTGCGGCGCAACGCAAATGAACGCGACGAATATGGCGCGCTCGTCTGGATCGCAGCTCTCGACATGTACGACATCATCTGGCGCGCTGGAGCCTGGATGGTCCAGATGCGCGACGGCCGCGTGGGTGTGCGAGGCTGGGCTGTGCTGATGATCGGCAAGAGCGTCTGCCGAGTATGCATGTACGTGCGGCACCCCCGCCGAGCCGGAGATCGACAGCATAGCCGCAGCAACGACGAGGACCAGAGCCCGGAACACGCTTACGGAGTGTATGAGGAGTCGAGTCCATGGGTCAAACGCGAGAGCCCCGCGACTTGCCGCTGGCGCGTTCACTCTTCGTATCCGAGCAGGCGCAGGGCATTGGCAATCACCACAGGGCGAAGACAACTATTCGACCGAATCGGCGAATGCTCGCGAACGTCACGCTCTCGAAGCTTGCCATCGGCGGACACGGTCCGTGGCCGAACCTGCTCGGCCACGCGAGCCCCGTGCTCCCGTACACTGAGCCTGCGACTAAAGATCGGACGAGGATCGATGGAGACGCCGTCGCCTCGGCTCCAGCGCGATCCATCGCGCGAAACAAGGATCCCGTGCAACGGCCACGCTCTCAGACTCCACTGCTCGATCATCCACTCGATGCTGCGTCGGTGTTCCGACCCGAAGACCTGATGGGGGTGGTGCGAACCGCGCGAGGACTGGCGCCCGGAGACGTGCCGCCGTTGTGTGTCCTGGATTTCGATGGCGATCTCTCGGACGGCCTGGTGCGCACCGCCACCGCGGCGCCGGTCCAGTCGTGGGCCTGTTTCCACACCGAGATGCTCGGACTGACACTGGCGGGCCTGCGCTGCGGCGTGGTGCCGCGGACCATCGGTGGTCCGTATGCGGTGCTGATCGCCGAGCAGCTGCACGCTGCTGGTGCCAAGGTGATCGTCGGCCTGACCTCGGCGGGACGTGTGGCGCCGACACTGCCGCTGCCTTCCCTCGTAGTCGCCGAGCAGGCGGTGCGCGACGAAGGGACGTCGCTGCACTACCTCGCGGCCGACCGTATCGTGGCCACGCCGACACCCAGGATGGTCGAGTGCCTGGCCCGTGAACTCGACCCACTCGGCACGGTCCGCCGCGGCCTGGTCTGGACTACTGACGCGCCATACCGCGAGACCGACGCCCAGTTACGAACCTGGGCCGACGCTGGCGCGCTGGCGGTCGAGATGCAGGCCGCGTCGCTCTTTGCCTTCGCGCAGGCCAGGGC
>JACDAO010000020.1 GCA_013695405.1 Acidobacteriota bacterium
GGCGTGTCCCCGGCGATGGTGTGTTGCCACAGGTCGCACATCACGCAGCGCCACGGACACTCGCGCCCGACCAGGAAGATCGTGGCGACGTCGACGACCTCGCCGCTGACGCTGCGCTCCGGCTCGACCAGCACCGTCGGCGCGTGCCACGGGTCGTGGCGTGGGCGCGGCGCCCGGCGCTCGACCACCCAGCGGTCCCGATCGGCCGCGCGCGCCGGATACCTCGAGGCCGGCACCGCCACGTCACCGTGTGGCGCAATCATGCGTATTGCGCGTGGACGGCCCGCCGGCATGCAGCCTCGTCGGCGCCGAGCACCTGGCGCAGCGCGGCTTCGGGGATCGCACCGTGCTGGAAGCGGCGCTTGGGGAAGACCGGCATGTCCAGGCCGGTGACGGCGCGGATACCACGCGAGACGATCTCGCCCTTGAGCGCGTACAAGGTCGGCACGTCGTAGCCGGTCAGCGCGTCGAACGGGATGCCCTCGGCCACGTCGAGCACCGCCGGTCGCGTGTATGGGCTGAAGCCCTCGAAGCCGAACTGGCGGGCTGGCGCATAGGTCCGCACATAGCTGCGGCTCAGGCCGCCGCTGTACGTAAGCGAATGCTTGATCTTGCCGACGCCCCAGCCCTCCTGATAGAGCATCAGGTTGTCGACCACGCTGCGGATGGTCAGCTCCGGGTTCTCCTCGATCGGGTAGTCCTTGAGGTTTTCGTCGCCGCCGTCGCCGTCGGCCAGCACGCGCCACTCCGGGTAGCGCGCGCGGATGCCGGCGCACAGCCGCAGGCCCATCGTCGCGCACTCGACGTCGAGCGGCTTGTAGTCCTCGAGCACACGCAACGTCTCGGCGAGATCGAAGTCACCGGCCCCAGCCTCGATCGATTCGAGGAACAGCCCGAGGCCCAGTTGATCGAGGAAGCAGCGTGCCTGCGCGACGTCGGGCCCGCCGGCATCGAGCACGAACGCCTTGAGCCGCGTCGGCGACATCCCGAGCCGCTGCATCACGTGATGAACGACCAGGAACACCGAACCGCTGTCGATGCCGCCGGAGAAGCAGACACCCACCGGCGCAGTGGGGCCGGCGCTGGCCTCGAGGTGGCTGAGCCATTTCTCGACTTCGTGGGCCAGCGCCCCGATGTACTGGCGACCGATCACGTCGAGGTCCGGCGGCAGCACAGCACGCGCCGGCGTGAAGAAACGCGTATAGGTCGGATCGGGGTCAGGGCAGCCCACCAGCCGAATCTCGATCACATGATGGGCCGGTACCATCCGCGTGTAAGTTGGATGAAACTGGCCGGCCAGTCCCTCGCCGGCCAGCGCGGCCTGCAGCGTGTCCATGCGGTCGGCAACGAACAGGGCCGGGCCCTCGCGCCGCTTGGCCAGGAAGTACCGCATCGGTCGGTCGAGCGAGCGGGCCATGCGCACGACGATGCCGTCGCGCGCGACGAGCGCGAACGATCCGTCGATCGAACGCACCGCGGCCGGGTCCGCGGTGGCGACTCGCGTGCGCGCCTCCTCGACGGTCATCCCGTGCAGGACGTTGAGCGACGAATCCAGCAGATCCACGACGCGCTCGACATGGCGGTGCATCATGAGATTCTACCCGCGCCTGCGTGGCGTTCTGCTGCTGTAGACGTACTAGTCGACGACCATCGACAGGCTATCGCGCGGCCGACAGCCGCGTGCCATACTGGTCGGCCTTTCAATTGGGCCCGGCGGTGGCCGGGCGACCAGCAGCCCGCATGACTTCCGCCGGACCCCGCACGCTGCCGCTCCTGGGCCTGGCCGGTCCGCTGGCGCTCGTCCTGGTCTGGGCGGCGGCCTCGTCACTCGGGCTGTTTCCGTCGTCGTTGTTCCCGCATCCGGGTACGGTGGCTCGTGGGCTGGTGACCGAGCTGGCGAGCGGCCGGCTGCTGCAGGACATGATCGCGTCGCTGTTCCGCGTCGGCGTCGGCTTCCTGCTGGCGATCGGCGTCGGTATCCCGGCCGGCCTGCTGCTCGGTCACTCGGCGGTCGCGCGGGCGGCGTGGCTGCCCCTGGTGAACTTCTTCCGCAACCTCTCGCCGTTGGCGTGGATCCCGTTTGCGATCCTCTGGCTCGGCATCGGCGATCCGCCGGCGATCTTCCTGATCTTCATGGCCGGGGTCTTCCCGGTGGTGATCGCGACGACGGCCGCGGTGGCCGGCATCCCGAGCGTGTACTTCCGGGTCGCACGCGATCTCGGACTCGACGGCTGGCGGTTGCTGCGCGACGTGACCCTGCCGGCGATCGCGCCGCAGGTGATCACCACGCTGCGGGTGACGGCGGGCCTGTCCTGGCTGGTGGTGGTGGCGGCCGAGATGATTGCCGGACGCGACGGGCTCGGCTTTGCCGTGTGGGACGCCCGCAACGGCTTGCGCATCGACCTGCTGGCCGCGGTGATGGTGGTGATCGGGCTGCTCGGCGTCGCAATCGATCGCGTGCTGCGGCAGTTGTCGCACATCCCCAGCGTGCGGTGGGGCTACGAACGATGAGCGCCGTCACGCCGCTGCTGCACCTCGACGCGGTAAGCCACGCGTACGGCGCCGTGCCCGTGCTGCAGGCACTCGATGTGCGCGTGCGCGCTGGCGAGTTCGTCGCGATCGTCGGGCCGTCTGGTTGTGGCAAGACCACCATCCTCAACCTGTGTTCCGGATGGCTGACGCCCACCGTGGGGACGGTGCGGCGCGCCGGCCGGGCGCGCACCGTGTTTCAGCACGATGGCTTGTTCCCGTGGCTGACGGTCGGCGAGAACGTGCGCCTGGGCCTGCGGCACCTTCCGCCCACCACCGAGCGCGACGAGCGGACCATCGACTGGCTCGCACTGGTCGGCCTCGAGGGCTTTGCGCAGCACTACCCGCACCAGCTGTCCGGCGGCATGCGCCAGCGGGCGGAACTGGCGCGTGCCCTGGCCGGCGAAACCGACCTGCTGCTGATGGACGAGCCGTTCTCGTCGCTCGACTACCTGACCCGGCTGCGGTTGCGCAGCGAACTGGCCCGACTGCTGCACGAGCAGCCACGGACGGTGGTGCTGGTGACCCACGACATCGAGGAAGCCGCGCAACTGGCCGATCGGGTGCTGGTGTTGTCCGACCGTCCGGCACGCGTTTGCGACGAAGTGACCATCGACGTGCCGCGGCCGCGCGAGCCGACCCATGCCGCGGTGGTGCAGGCGGTCCATCGCATCCTGACCGGTCTGGGTCTCGAACAGGGCACGCCCGGTGGCGCGCCCGTGCGGGCGTGGCCGACGCCCGCTGAATCACGGAGCCGATGATGTGGCAATGGCCGTTCGTCCGCTGGATGCTCGGAGCGGTGCTGGTGGTGGCGGCCCTCGGGATCGTGCGCCTGCGTCCGTGGCACCGTGCCGGTGACGCCGGCGGCCCCACCGCAGCCGACGCAGCGCGTCAGACGCTCGCCGTCGGCTTCCTGCCCGTGACCTGTCATCTCACCTGTCCGGTCACCGATTACGCCACTCGGACCAGTTCCGGCACCCGCTTCGCGTCCGAACGCTTCACCGACTTCCCGACGATGGTCGAGACGCTCGAGAGCGGCCGTCTCTCGGCCACGTTCATGATCGCGCCGCTGGCGATGAAACTGCGCGAGCAGGGTGTCCGCGTCAAGATTGTCTACCTCGGGCACCGCGACGGGTCGACAGTGATGGTGCGGAGCGACCTCCCCGCGTCGCGCCTGGCCGATCTGGCCGGTCGGACCTTCGCAATTCCGAGCAAGTACAGCAACCAGCACCTGGTGATTCGCAAGTTGATGCACGACCAGGGCGTCGATCCGGCTTCGATTCGCTTCGTCGAAATGCCGCCGCCGGACATGCCCGGGGCGCTGGCCAGCCGGGCCATCGATGCCTACTTCGTCGGCGAGCCGCATGCGGCGCGTACCGAGCTCGATGGAACAGGGCGCGTCCTCTATCACGCCAAGGACATCTGGCCCGGCTTCATCTCCTGCGTGCTGGTGGTCACCGAGGAGCTGATTGCCGAAAAGCCGGAGTTGGTGCGCGACCTGGTGCGGGGCATCGCCGAGAGCGGTGAGTGGGCCGAGCAGCATCGCACCGAGGCCGCGGCCGTGGTCTCGCCGTATTTCCGCCAGGACGAGGCGCTGGTGCGCTACGTGTTGACCCAGCCTCCCGACCGGGTCAGCTACCGGATGCTCACGCCGACCGATCGCGAGTTGCAGCAGATCGCCGACATGGGGTTGGCGGCTGGCATCCTCGAGCAGCGCCTCGACGTGACCGGGCTGGTCGACCGGCAGTTCATCCCGCGCCAGGTCCACGCCGCCCGCATCGACGCACCGCCATCCTCGCGCTGAGCGACCCGCTGGTGGTGCGCTCGATCGTGGTGGCGATCAGTAGGTCAGCTTGAGCGCGAACTGCAGCAGGCGAGGTGGTCCAGGAACGCACGGCGGATGCCTGGGCTGCCGGCCAGAAGGTCGATGTGTGGCACGAGTGTGCGGACTCTATCGGCCGGCCCACCATGCCTCAATGCGCCGAACCAGTTAGCTGAGCCATGCAAATCCAGTCGGCGCGCCAGTTCCAGCCCGCGTTTCCGCCGCGACGCGCGGCGGAACGGTGCTTGCTGCGGCAGACTGGCGCATGCACGGCCCAGCACCGATGGCCCGCTCACCGTTTCGCTCATTCTGGCTCGGCGGCTTCGAGTCGGCGACGCACCTCACCGTCTGCGGCGAACGCCTCGACCTGCTCGACGCGACCCAGCACGATCGCTTCGTCGCCGCGGACTACGCGCGGGTCCGGACCGTCGGCATCCACACCGTACGCGACACGATGCGCTGGCACCTGATCGAGCGGAACCCGGGGCAGTTCGACTTCAGCTCGGTGACGCCATTCCTGGACGCATCCCATGCGCAGGGCGTCCAGGTCATCTGGGACCTGCTGCACTACGGCGTGCCGTGCGACGTCGACCTGTTCAGTCCGACGTTCCCGGACCGCTTTGCCGCTTTCGCTGGCGCCGCGGCGCGCTATGTGCGCGACTGGTCATCCGACGCGCCCTGCTACACGCCAATCAACGAGGTGTCGTTCCTGTCGTGGGCTGCTGCCGAGGTCGGTTGGATGCATCCGTGCGCTTACGGACGGGGGCTCGAGCTCAAGCGGCAGCTGGTGCGTGCCTGGGTGGCGGCCGCGGCGGCGATCCGGGCCGTCGACGCCCGCGCCTGCCTGGTCTCGGCCGAGCCGTTGATCCACGTCGTCCCACCCCTGGGCGTCGAGGACGACGGCGGGCATGCGGCGGCGAAGCGGGCCTCGCAGTGGGAGGCCTGGGACATGATCACCGGTGTGCGCGAGCCCGAACTGGGTGGCAGCGCGGCGGCGCTCGACGTGATCGGCGTGAACTTCTACCACGACAACCAGTGGGAGGCGCCCGGCGGTGAGAAGATCGCCTGGCATCTGCAGCCACGCGATTCGCGATGGGTGCCGCTGCATCAGCTGCTGGTCGAAACCTGGACCCGCTATGGTCGTCCGCTCTGCATCGCCGAGACCAGTCACGTCGGCGTCGGCCGGGCAGAGTGGATCCGCGAGATCACCGACGAGGTGTGCCTGGCGCTCCGCTCGGGTGTTCCGCTCGAGGGGGTGTGCCTCTATCCGATCATCGACCGCTGCGACTGGAACGACCCGTCGCACTGGCACAACAGCGGCCTGTGGGACCTGGTTCGGCAGCCTGACGGCACCTGGCGACGCGATCTGTGCGTGGGGTATGCCGAGGAACTGGCGCGGTGCCAGCAGCGTGTCCACCAGGTCCGCGAGGCCGTACTGGCGCCGCAGGCCTGCGGTCGCTGAGCGTCGGCGGGCCGCACGCGCCTGACGGCGGACCGTCCGCCACGTGTGCCAGGCCCGGTGCCAGAGCTCACTGGAATGGCGCAGAAAGGCGCGATCGTTCGGGCGGCCGGCGCAGGAACGTGCCTTGCTGAGCAGGGCCGTACCGCCATCCCGGTGGCACCGCTTCGACTACGCATGCCTGCTCCTGTCACGTTCCTGCCCTCGCTGTTCCGGTCGTTCTGGATCGCCGGTTATGAATCGGCGTGTCACATCACCCGGTCGGGGATGCGGCTCGACATGCTGGCGGCCACCCAGCACGATCAGCAGATCGACGAGGACTACGCCAGGCTCGAGCCGATGCACATCGGCACGGTGCGCGACACGGTGCGCTGGCACCTCGTGGAGCCGACGCCCGGCGAGTACGACTTCAGCTCGCTGGCGCCGTACCTCGAGGCCGCGCGCAGCCACGAGGTCGAGGTGATCTGGGATTTGCTGCACTACGGCGTGCCCGATCACGTCGACGTGTTCAGCACCGAGTTCGTCGATCGCTTCGCGCGTTTTGCGTCGGCGACCGCGCGCCACATCCGCGCGCATTCGGACGCCGCGCCGTTCTTCACGCCGATCAACGAGCTGTCGTTCCACTCGTGGGCGGCTGGCGAAGTCGGTTGGTTCCACCCGTTCGCACATGGGCAGGGCCCGACACTCAAACGTCAGCTGGTGCGCGCCTGGATTGCCGCCGTCGACGCGATTCGTGGCGTCGATCCCAGATCTCGCTTCGTGTCGGTCGAGCCGCTGATTCACGTCGTACCGCCACTCGGGCAGGCCGATCGGGATGGCCGCGCGGCCGCGTTGCGCGCGAGCCAGTTCGAGGCGTGGGACATGATCGCCGGGCGGCGCGATCCGGAACTCGGGGGCGCCGAGTCGTACCTCGACGTGATCGGCGTGAACTTCTACCACGACAACCAGTGGGAGGAGCCTGGTGGCGTTCGCCTGCACTGGCACGTGGCGCCACGCGACCCGCGCTGGATGCCGCTGAGCACATTGCTCCAGGAAGTCCATGGACGCTACCAGCGGCCGCTGATCATCGGCGAGACCAGCCACGTCGGCGTCGGCCGCGCGGCGTGGATCCGCGAGCTGACCAGCGAGGTGGTGCTGGCGCTGTCGCGCGGTGTTCCGCTGCAGGGCCTCTGCCTGTACCCGATCCTCGACCGCTTCGAGTGGGACAACCCGTCCCACTGGCACAACAGCGGCTTGTGGGACGTCAGCCACGAAGCGGATGGCACCCTGCGCCGCGTGCTCAACCTGCCCTACGCCGAAGAGCTGAGGACATGTCAGCTGCGCCTGGCGGCCGCGGGCTGCGGCAGCGTCGAGCCCGCCAGCGCGACGGCGTAGCAGGGCGCGAGCATGCCCGTGGCCAGACGATCTCGCCTGAAGCAGCCGCCGGCGCCGCCGGTGCTACACCATCGGGTCTACGTCGTCCGCTTGCGCAACCCACTCGGTGACGGCCGCGACGGCTACTACGTCGGGATGACCGGGCTGACGCCAGAGGAGCGCTTCGACAACCACACGCGCGGCTACCGGTCGGCCAAGGTGGTGACCCGCTGTGGCGTGGCACTGGCGCCGGAGTGGTACGGGGACATCCCGCCGATGACATTTGCCGACGCGGCCCTGTGCGAGCCGACCCTGGCCGACGAACTGCGCGACCTCGGACACCTCGTGTTCGGCCCGACCAACCGTCCTGCACCCGGGCAGCGGGGCGGCAAGAAGCGCTGAGTGCGTGCGCCTCAGGTCTGCTCGAGCCAGCCGATCAGGTCGGCCATCACTTCGTCACGGTTGATCTCGTTGAGCAGCTCGTGCCGGGCGCCGGGGTAGAGCCGCATACTGACCCGCGTCAAGCTCGCCGCCTGCAGGCTGGTGAGCAGCCGTTGCAGGCCGCGCCCGTTCTCACCGACCGGGTCGCAGCTGCCGGCAATCAGGTGGATCGGCAGCGCCTTCGGCATCCGTTGCAGCAGGCTCGCACTACCGAGCGTGGCCTTGCCATCCAGCAAATCGACCCACGCCTGCGTGGTCAGCGGCGTGTTGCACAGCGGGTCGGCGATGTACGCGTCGACCTCGGCAGCGTCGCGCGTGAGCCAGTCGAGAC
>JACDAO010000022.1 GCA_013695405.1 Acidobacteriota bacterium
GGTCTACGTCGACGAGGGCATGTCGGTGAGCCGCGGCCAGGTGCTGGCGCGGCTGGACGACTCCACCGCCCAGGCGGCGTTGGCGCTCTCGGAGGCGGTACTGGCCTCGGTCCGCACCCGCCTGATCGAAACCGAGGTCCGGATCCGCGAGGCCGAAGTGGCGCTCGGCCGCCAGCAGCGCCTCGCCACCGAGCGCCTGGTCGCCATCGCCGACGTCGACACGGCCGCCGCACAGGTCGATGCGCTGCGCGCCCGGCTCGAGGCGGCAAGGCAGGACGTGCTGGTCGCCGAGCGGCAGGTTGGGGTGCGGCGCACCGACCTGGACGACACGGTGATTCGCGCGCCATTCAGCGGCAAGGCGGTCTCCAAGGATGCGCAGCCGGGCGAGATGGTCTCGCCGATCTCCGCCGGCGGCGGATTCACCCGCACTGGCATCTGCACCATCGTCGACATGACCTCGCTCGAGATCGAGGTCGACGTCAACGAGAGCTACATCACCCGGATCTCGGATCGACAGCCGGTCCGCGCGGTGCTCGATGCCTACCCGGACTGGTCGATGCCGGCGCATGTGATCACCACGGTGCCGACCGCGGATCGGCAGAAGGCGACCGTGCTGGTGCGGATTGGCTTCGACGCGCTCGACGCGCGGCTGCTGCCGGACATGGGTGTCAAGGTGACGTTTCTCAAGCCGGAACAGGCGCCAGCGGCCACCGCCGCGGCGCCACGCACGCTGTGGGTGCCGGCCACCGCGGTCCGGCGGGGCAGCGGCAGTGACGGAGTCGTGTTCGTGACCGGCGCCGGGCGCGCCACGCGCCGCCCCGTGCAACTCGGTCGTACCAGCGGCGACGCCGTGGAGGTCCGCTCGGGACTGTCCGCGGGCGACCGCGTCATCGTCGGCGCCCCTGCGGAGCTGACTGACGGAATGCTCGTCGCGGAGGCGACACGCCCATGACTGCTCCCGTGCCCTCACTGGTCACCGTTCGACACCTCAAGAAGACCTATCGCCGCGGCAGCGAACGCATCGAGGTGTTGCAGGGCGTCGACCTCGATATCCCGAAAGGCGAGTTCCTGGCGCTGATGGGGCCGTCAGGCTCGGGCAAGACGACCCTGCTCAACCTGCTGGGCGGCCTGGACGCGCCCTCGGACGGCAGCATCGACGTTGGCGGCGAGCAGATCGACAAGCTGTCCTCCTCGGCGCTGGCACGCTGGCGGGCCGCGCATGTCGGCTTCGTCTTCCAGCTGTACAACCTGCTGCCGGTGCTGAGCGCTCAGCGCAACGTCGAGTTGCCGCTGCTGCTGACACGACTGTCGCGGACCGAGCGGCGCCGCCGCGCCGCGCTGGCGCTCTCGGTGGTCGGTCTGGCCGAACGCGCCAGGCACTACCCGCGCCAGTTGTCCGGCGGGCAGGAGCAGCGGGTCGGCATCGCGCGGGCAATCGTCACCGACCCGACGCTGCTGCTGTGCGACGAGCCGACCGGCGACCTCGATCGCAAGTCGGGCGACGAGATCCTCGCGCTGCTCAAGGCGCTCAACCAGGAGCACGGCAAGACCATCGTGATGGTGACCCACGACCCGCACGCCGCCGCCTGTGCCAGCCGCGTCGTGTACCTCGAGAAGGGCCTGCTGATGTCCGAGGAGGTGCCGGCGTGAAGTTCCTGCCGCTGGTGTGGCGCAGCCTGATGCGGCGCAAGGTGCGCACGCTGTTCACGGCGCTGTCGATTCTGGTCGCCTTCCTGCTGTTCGGCGCGCTGATGGCGCTGCGGGTGTCGTTCGGCATGGGCATCGAGCTGGCGGGCGCCGACCGGCTGATGATGATTCACCGGGTGGCGCTGATCCAGCCGTTGCCGCGCAGCTATCAGGGCCGGATCGAGAGCACCGACGGCGTCTCGGCGGTCACCCACGCGAGCTGGTTCGGGGGCATCTACCAGGACCCCAAGAATTTCTTCGCGCAGATGGCGGTCGAGCCCGAGTCGTGGCTGCAGATGTACCCGGAGTTCGTGCTGACGCCCGAGCAGCGCCGAACCTGGGTGGCCGACCGCACCGGGGCGATCGTCGGCCGCTCGCTGGCCAATCGATTTGGCTGGAAGGTCGGCGACCGCGTGCCGATCCAGGGCACGATCTTCCGCACCCCGAACAACGCGCCGTGGACCTTCACGATCGACGGCATCTACGAAGGCGCCACCCAGTCGACCGACACCACGCAGATGTTCTTCCACTACGCCTACCTGAACGAGACGCGATCGTTCGGCAAGGACTGGGTCGGTTGGTACGTGGTGCGGGTGGCCGATCCGCCGCAGTCCGAGGACGTCGCGCGCCGGCTCGACGCGCTGTTTGCCAACTCGCCGACCGAAACCAAGACCTCGACCGAGAAGGCCTTCGTGCAGGCCTTCGCCAAGCAGATTGGCGACATCGGCAGCATCCTGCTGGCGGTGCTTGGCGCGGTGCTGTTCACGATGCTGCTGGTGGCGGCCAACACCATGGCCCAGGCCGTGCGCGAGCGGACCAGTGAGCTGGCGGTGCTCAAGACGCTCGGCTTCACCGACGCGCACCTGCTGGCGCTGGTGCTGCTCGAGTCGGTGCTCCTGGCGGTGATTGGCGGCGGCGCCGGCTTGTTCCTGGCCTGGCTGATTGTGCGTCGCGGCGATCCGACCGGCGGCCTGCTGGCGGTGTTCTACCTGCCGCCGCGCGACCTGCTGGTGGGCGTGGCGCTGATCGTCGGGCTCGGCATCGCCGCTGGCCTGCTGCCGGCCTGGCAGGCGAGCCGGCTTCGCATCGTGGACGCGCTCCGGCGCCAGGGGTAACCGTCATGCTGCAGTCGTTGTCACAAAGCGTCGCCATCACCCTCGTCAACCTGCGCAGCCTGCCGCAGCGGCTCGGGTCGTCGACCGTGGCCGTGGTCGGGATCGCCGGCGTCGTGGTGGTGTTCGTGGCGGTGCTGTCGATTGCCCAGGGCTTCCGCGCCGCGATGACCAGCGCCGGCGACCCGCGCACCGCACTGGCCATGCGCAGCGGATCGGACTCCGAGCTGTCCAGTGGCCTGGGGCGGGAGGAGACGCAGATCGTCAAGGACGCGCCGGGCGTGGCCCGCGGACCAGACGGTCCGATCGCCTCGGCCGAACTGTTCGTGATCGTCAACCATCCGAAGCGCTCGACCGGCACCGACGCCAACGTGCCGATGCGCGGCGTGCAGCCGGCGGCGTTCGCGGTGCGCCCGAACCTGCGGATGGTCGAGGGCCGGATGTTCCAGCCCGGGCGGAACGAGATCATCGTCGGACGGGCGGCGGCCGGGCAGTTCTCCGGACTCGAGGTCGGTCGAGACGTGCGCTGGGGCGAGAGCAGCTGGAAGGTGGTCGGCATGTTCGAGGCCAACGGCTCGATCCCGGAATCGGAGATCTGGTGCGACGCCAGCGTGCTGCAGGGCGCCTACCGGCGCGGCGACAGCTTCCAGTCGGTCTACGTGCAGCTGGCCTCGGCCGATTCGCTGACGCTGTTCAGGGACACGCTGGCCAAGGACCCGCGGGTCAACGTCTCGGTGCAGCGCGAGACCGACTATCTGGCCGATCAGTCGACCACGCTCAACACGGTGATCACGACCATCGGCTTCGCGATCGCGGTGCTGATGGCGATTGGCGCGGTGTTCGGCGCGATCAACACGATGTACACCGCGGTTGCCAACCGGACCCGCGAGATCGCC